>NZ_JASJFB010000145.1:0-1947 GCF_030065455.1 Microcystis sp. M53602_WE12
GCGGGCGGCTCCCCAGAACAGTCTCAGCCTGGAAGTTGGTCACTAGCTAGACACTACCTAACAGCCACAGGCGATAGGCTGAGAGGCCAGAGATGCTGTCGTGGCTTTCATCTTACCTCTCAGCGGTTTTTGAGATGTTGCCTATTCCTACTCGTTTTTGTAGTAAGTAGCAAGTTTCAGTAACAACGCACCAGGTTGTAATAAATTGTTGATTGATTAATTTTTGGAATTGTTTTTTTGCTAATGGGTGAAGTGAGTCGTTTTTATTAGCAAGGGCCAGCCAGAAACCAGTATCAACAATGATCATATTTTTGCTTAAGTTCACTTGTTAAATAGGTTTTATAGTTTTGCGAAAGGTCTGGTTCAGCCTCTATACAACCGATAAAGTCAGACCAATCTTCTGTTCGCTGATCTTTCATTTCCTGTGGGTTGGGAGAATATCGTTTTTTGAGAATATCTACAAGTTCAAGAATAGTCTGTTGTGCGTCGAGGGGAAGGGACGCAATATCTTCTTGAATTGTTTCTAGGTTTATCATTGTCATTATCTCTTTATGGTTGATTGTATCAATTTTAAGATAAAAATCGAGTTCTGTGAAAAGCTGATGTTTACATGAGCAAAACTCCTAAAATTAGACTTGACAAAAGACCTGAGATTGTTATATTCTACAGGTTACAAGCTTTTAAACGAGAGAAGGATTCCATGCCTCCCTTCCACTTTCCCTCCAATGTATTTGTAATCTCAAATAATGCCGCCGGCAGGTGCGCATTAGGGGGTTCCCTAGGCGGAACTTCAATATTAGATGCCGCCGGCAGGTACACATTACGGGGTTCCCCAGGCCGAGGCGGAACTTGAAAATCAAGGGTTTCGTCTTCCCCCCATTTCCGCAATTCCCGCCAGTACACCCATTGTCCTCCTTTTCTCCAGCCGAGGCGATCGCCGAACTTATTCCACACTACCTCATTATACTCGCTCGTGCCACCGAGACTCTCATAGATTTCTCTCTGAACACTGAAGCCGAATTTACCCTTACTAGCTGACAACCAAAGCTGGTCAATGATGCGTAAATCTTCACAGGAAAAGTTTCTAATATCCAGTACTCTGAACCGCCCGTTCTCTCCCCTCTCAGCAGCTTGAAGCATCGCCCTAGTTGTTTCATCATCTGCTTCTTTCCATTTCCCTGCTGCTAGTAGGTCTTGTAGACTGGTATAACTCACTCCACCCTTACGCAATTGTCGGCTAAAATCATTGATTGCGCCTCGTTTTCCGGTGCTAAAATCCTATTGTTCTTTCATAGTTTATCCTTCCTTCATATTAATGTTTATAGTTCTATTAACACCCGAATTTTAGCGACCTGGGCATCAACTTTCGGCTTAAGAATTATTTCAACATCTTGATCAAGAGCGTTGAGAATATGAAACAAATCTTCCAGAGAAAATTGACTAAGTTTTCCCTTGATTAATTGAGATGCTTCTAGTGTTGATATTCCTAAAATTTCTGCTGTTTCAGTTTCCGTGAAGTTCCGTTCATTGACAATATCAATAATCCCAGATAGAATTTGAGCGCGGACTAAAGTTTGTTCGGCTTCTGGATCGCCAAGATCAGCGAAAATATTACTATTACTTTTTTCAAAGTCGCTCATTTTGTTATTCTCCTTGATTTTTTAACCATTCTTGATAACTTATTTCAGCCAGTTTTATTTGAAATGGCTCCGTATTTTTCCAACGATAGGTATTAAAATCTCGATAATCAACGGAAAGAAGGTTCTTCGTTACTTAGTATGGTTCGATAGGGGGGCATAAATCGACTAAATCCTTATCTGGCAAGAGACTTAATTGATTAGTTCGCTCTAGATCAAAAATAATTGACAAAAATCGCCAAATGCCTTTCTATATAAGGGTTCCATCCCTTATAACCCCCGTCCATTGCATAACAAAAACCGAAGAACC
>NZ_JASJFB010000562.1:0-8252 GCF_030065455.1 Microcystis sp. M53602_WE12
ACTCTGTGTAAGACAGTACATGGTTTTTTAACTGTGGTATGCGACGGTGGTGGAAGCAGAAACTTAAATCGTGAGGTTTAGGAATCGCCGCACTTTTAGGGCGGCGAGGATGTCAAGATTGATATTGTTAGGGGTTGGGGGATAGGTGTTAGGCAATAGGCAATAGGCAAAAGTCCTAACTCCAGTAATCCCGTCCCCTTTTTTTATTTTTTAGCTTTATATATGGGTCGTGTTTGGCATTTTATTAAAAGTGTGATGGGAATTATCTTTCGTCATCCTGTAACTGGGGTGACAATGATTCCGCTGCTTGCTGATGGTACAATTGTTTTAATCCGACGCAGAGACACCGGCAAATGGGCCCTACCGGGAGGGATGGTCGATTGGGGGGAAGATATTTTTAATACTGCCCAAAGGGAATTAAAAGAGGAAACAGGATTAAATTTAGTCAGTTTAGGGCGTTTAGTCGGGGTTTATTCCTCTTTTGAGCGTGATCCGCGCATTCACTCCATTTCATTGTTAATTGAAGTGACAGCGGCGGGGAATTTTCAGATCAAAGATACATTAGAAGTTAGCGAGGTGAGAGCTTTTAGCGTCGAAACTTTACCTCTAGGCAATCTCAGTCACGACAATGATCGCCAACTAGAAGATTATCTCAGGGGTGCCACTGTAGTGGCTTGATGTCGAGGGAAAGATAATGGAATTAGAAAGTTTGGTTAAAGGCAAGTGAGATAACATTTAGGGGAAATCAACACAATGACATTTGATGTGGTAAAAGTAAATGCCAAAGGTCAGGAAGTCGAACGAGAAAAGGCTGAAGCCTCATATTTCACCCAAGATTTGGGCAACGACATCACCCTAGAAATGATTGCCATACTGGGGGGAACTTTCACGATGGGTTCACCAGCAAATGAGAAAGATAGTTTTGATGATGAACGTCCTCAACATCAAGTAACTGTCCCCCCCTTTTTCATGGGTAAATATCCCGTCACCCAGGCCCAGTGGAGAGCAGTTGCCTCTCGCACCGATTTAAAAGTAGAAAAAGACCTTGATCCTGATCCTTCCTACTTTAAAGATCCCCCCAAACCCCCCTTTTTAAGGGGGGCTTCCGATTCCCCCCCTTTTGAAGGGGGGGCTAGGGGGGGATCGCCCACGCGCTGGGATAGACCCGTGGAACAAGTCAACTGGTACGATGCGATCGAATTCTGTGCGAGATTATCGAAACTAACGGTTCGGGAATACCGACTACCGAGTGAAGCGGAATGGGAATACGCTTGTAGAGCGGGGACAACAACCGCCTTTCACTTTGGGGAAACCATTACGGGGGAATTGGCTAACTACAATGCCAGCAAAACCTACGCTGATGAACCCAAAGGAGAATATCGAGAAGAAACGACTCCTGTGGGACAATTTTCCCCCAATGCCTTCGGACTGTACGATATGCACGGCAATGTCTGGGAATGGTGCGCCGATACCTGGCACGATAACTATGACGGTGCGCCGAGGGATGGCAGTGTCTGGACAGAAAATGGGTATGATAATCATTCTTCTCTGCGGGGCGGTTCTTGGTACATCGATCCATTTAACTGCCGTTCCGCTTCCCGCTACGACGACTACCGCCGCGACTACAGCGGCGACTACGGTTTTCGGGTGGTGTGCGGTGCTGGGAGGACTTTGTAGCCCTTTTTCTCTTTTTTCCCTTTTTACCCTTATTCCCTATTTTTTCTCTTTTCCTTTCTTTCCCGCTCTTAGGCGGGTCGATTTTTTTGAGAAAATGGCGTTAATTTTAAATTTTATTAAGACAATGAAAGAATTATCGGTTATCAGTTGGGAAGGTGGTGTTATATTATGGGTAGTAAAGTTGCTCAAAAAGCTGGTCAGTTTGCTATTAGAATAGTAAACGCTGATAAATATCTCAGCCCAGAAAAGAAAGAAGTTATCCTGTTATAATAAAGTTAATTGATATTTGTTTAAGTTATGAACTTCAATCTTTATCTGGAAGATGAATTAAGTCAGCAACTACAGGCTTTATCTCGCTCTACAGGCAAATCCCAGAATGCTTTGATTCGAGAAGCAATACAGCTTTTAATTACCACAAAAGAACAGTCTCAATGGTCGTCAACTATCCTTAATTTTCAAGGTATAAGTGATGCTATTGTTTTTGAAGCTTATAGAGAGGAACTTTCCCCACCTAGAGAAGATGAGGTGATTTAGTGCTGGTTTTACTCGATACTTGTACGATTAGTGATTTTGTCAAAGGTGATAGCAATACTCTAGGGCAGATCAAAAATCACTGTCTGTTAATAGGTGCAACGGCGATTACTCATAATCTTAAATTGAATAGGACTTGCTGAAAAAGTAGGGGCGAAGCATTCGGACAGGAAATCTACGGTTTCAGCGATAGGTTATACCCGAATGCTTCGCCCCCAGAGGACACAATCGCCTTTTAGGAATAATTGGAGGGAAAATTCCGGGACTTTTTCCCTCAAAATCGGTAAAACCCCACACTCGGCCACCGGGAAAAACTTTTTCAGCAAACCCTAAATACTGGCTTTTTCTCTTCAACGGCTGATTCCGCGAAGTTGCTGCAGAAGTTGATCAAGAATGTCTTCCATCTCTTCCGGGCTTCTGCCCATCCTGACCGGTCCGCGCAGAAACTCTTTAACCGTTATCTTTTTATCGCGGAAGTCACGGACAAAATTATAGATTTTTTCGGTGGATTGAACTTGTAATTTCATCTCCTCTAGCATTTGCTCAATCGGGTCGATGCCATCCTTCTCACAAGCGCGACTGGCCCTCACCATCTCGCCTTCCGGGGTATTTCGCACCGATCGCAGTTCTCTCTTCAGGTTCTCGTACTGCTTTTTGAGTAGTTCGTTATTGGTTTCAACCCTCTCGCACTGTCGTTTGAGGTCGCTTTCCGATGAGCCTTCAACCTCGAAAGTGTCCCCCATTTGATGCTGTCGTTCGATTTCCAGCAGTCTGGCAATATCTCCCTCTTTATAGGCGCGGTTGACTTCCTTCATAATCTCGTTGTGACGCATCCGAGTTTCGGGGTCTGTAACCTTGTCGGGGTGAAAAATCTCGGCCATTCTCAGGAAAGTGCGGCGTATTTGTCTAGATTCAGGAGATTTAGGCGAGCTTTCAGGTGATATCTCTGTTCCATCATCGTGACGGTTATAGGAGTCTCCCCCAGAGAAGAAATCCTGCGCGGATTGCTCCGATGATCCTTCCGACTCTTCGTCTCCGAAAAGTTCGTCAAGTTCTTCATCTCCATCGTCAAATTTTGGGCTAATCACCCCCGTTAACTGAAGTGTCTCGTAAATTCCGAGAATCCTTTTTTTTGTCTGCTGCCCCATTTTTCTAGCAGTGAGGATTTCGTCAAAAAGGGCGTGTATTTCGCGGTCGAGGTCGGTAAGTTTTTGATAGAGGGGTTGCCCTCTCTGGAAAATCTCCGTCGCTAAGGAACGCATCTGGTCGAGGAATTTCTTCAGTTCGTTGCGTTTTCTGCCAATCTGCTTAAGGAGCCACTGATGCTCCTCCTCTAAAGCTTGGAGACGAAAATGTAGGGAAGACAGAGCCAAGGAAGGAGAGGTAGGCGAATCAGAGGAGTTCGGTGATTTCGGCTTTTTAGATCTGGTCATTACTTTGGGGTGAAAGCATATTGTCCATTCTACCAAGCCGGAAGGAACCGCATTCCTAAAACTCACCCTTGGCTCATTTTGTTGTTTCTCCCCACTTCCATCACCCCATCACCCCTGCGCCGGCGCTCCTGCGGAAACCTTTTTAAGTGGCTAGAAGCTAGATATATCAATGGTCTTAATTAATTCTTATCAATCGAATTAAATTTTTGTAAATAAAATTCTCGCTCGGATTAATTATTTTTTCCAAATTCCGCTAGACTTATTTAGTAAGTTCAATCGAGATTCAATATTCCATAGCTAAATTTCTATAGCACAGGCTAGAAGGGAAGTTTAGCGAGGGATTCCTTTACCCATAATTCAGCACACATATTTGCTTTAGCAAGCAGGTAGGAGATTCTATGTCAAATTTTTCGAGACGGAAATTTTTAACCACGGCGGCAGTTTCAGCAGCAGGGGCTGTTGTCCTCAAAGGTTGTGTGGGTAATCCCCCCGACACTACGGGTGGAACCACCACCACCGCGCCCGCTTCCCCGGTTGCTTCTCCCGTCGCCATCGCCCCGGAACAAGCTCCTGAAACCACCAAAATTAAATTAGGTTATATTCCTATCGTTGAGGCCGCACCCTTAATTATTGCCAAGGAAAAAGGCTTTTTCGCCAAACACGGGATGCCCGATGTGGAAGTCTCCAAACAAGCAAACTGGGGTTCCGCTAGAGATAACGTCGAAATTGGCGCAGATGCGGGCGGAATTGACGGGGGACAGTGGCAAATGCCCATGCCTTACCTAATTTCCGAGGGACTAATCACCAAAAATAACGTTAAAGTCCCCATGTATGTGTTAGCGCAGTTAAACACCCAGGGTAACGGAATTGCGATCGCAGGTAAACACGAAGGCAAAAATATCGGTTTAGACCTAAAACCCGCCAAAGATTACATCCTCGGCATGAAAACGACGGGAACTCCCTTCAAAGCTGCCTATACTTTCCCGAAAGCTAATCAGGACTTCTGGATTCGTTACTGGTTAGCCGCCGGTGGTATTAACCCCGATACGGATATTAACCTAATTGCCGTACCCGCAGCCCAAACCGTGGCCAACATGAAAACCGGAACCATGGATGCGTTTAGTACCGGCGATCCTTGGCCGGCGAGAATTGTGGCTGATCAGATCGGTTTTATGTCAGCTTTAACCGCAGAAATCTGGCCCTATCACCCAGAAGAATACCTCGCTATCCGCGCCGATTGGGTGGATAAAAACCCGAAAGCTACTAAGGCACTATTAAAAGGAGTTATGGAAGCGCAGCAATGGCTCGATCAGGAGGCAAATCGGGCAGAAGCGGCGGCAATTCTCGCTAAACCGGCTTATTTCAACCTCAAAGAAGAAATTATCGCAGGTCCCCTCAAAGGAATACAGAAAATGGGTGACGGCAAACCGGAAATCACCGACAAAAATAAAGGGGTTTTCTACTGGAAAGATCCCGCCGGTAGCGTTTCCTATCCCTACAAGAGTCATGATCTCTGGTTTTTAACCGAAAGTGTTCGTTGGGGTTTCTTGCCGAAAGAAACTTTAACCACTGCCTCAGCATTAATCGACAAAGTTAACCGCGAGGATCTTTGGAAAGCGGCAGCTACAGAATTAGGAGTTCCTGCGGCCGATATTCCCACCAGTACCTCCCGCGGTGTCGAAAAATTCTTCGACGGCAAAACTTTTGACCCCGCTAATCCCCAAGCTTATCTCGATAGTTTGGCAATTAAAAAATAGCGAGCTTTTCTCGATAGGCTAGGGGCATAAAATATCTAGTCTATTAATCCCAAAAGTGTTTTCTTCTCTCCCCAATCAAGTAACTTTATCTTCAACAAAGGAAAACGGCAAAATGGCAAGTAGCGTCAGCAGAACAGGTAAAGGTGGTTTCAACTTCGGTAAATTCTGGAAAAAGCATTCCCAAGACATTCTTCCCCCTATTATCGGTACCCTGGGTTTTCTGATTGTTTGGCAATTAGTCTCGATGCTGGGATTAATCAAATTACCCCCCCCATCCGACCTAATCACCAATGAACGGACTCGTACCTATTTAATGTATCCTTTCTTTGATCGTGGGGGCATTGATAAGGGACTATTCTGGCAAACTTTAGCGAGTCTGCAACGGGTATTAATCGGTTATTCTTTTGCCGCAGTGGTTGGTATTGGCGTTGGGATTATGGTCGGTTTAAATTCTTTCTTAAATAAGGCCCTCGATCCCCTTTTCCAATTCCTGAGAACAGTTCCTCCTCTTGCTTGGGTTCCCCTATCTTTGGCCGCTTTACAACAAAACCAACCTGCTGCTTTATTCGTGATCTTTATTACCGCAGTTTGGCCGATTTTGATTAATACCACCGTCGGTGTCCAACAAATTCCCCAAGACTATATCAACGTTAAACAAGTCTTGCAATTGTCCAGCAAAAAATTCTTCTTCAAGATATTAATTCCCTCGGCACTTCCCTACATCTTCACTGGTTTGAGAATTGCGATCGGTTTAGCTTGGTTAGCGATTATCGCGGCTGAAATCGTTATGTCGGGTATCGTCGGTATCGGTTTCTTTATCTGGGATGCCTACCAAAATAACTACATCAGCGATATTATTCTCGCGCTGTTTTATATCGGTGGTGTGGGTTTATTACTCGATCGCTTTATGGCTTGGTTGCAAAATCAAATCGTTCGTCAATAGGGAATAAATGGGGAAACTTTCCCCATTTCTAAATAACTGAAACTTGAGCAAATTTAAGGAGAAAAAACTATGAGTTTGTTTGTCGCTGTCGATAACATCGATAAAGTATTCCCCCTCAGTAGTGGCGGTGAATATGTGGCCTTGAAAGGGATTGACTTACAGATAAAAAAAGGGGAATTTATCTCCCTCATCGGTCACTCTGGTTGCGGAAAATCAACCCTCTTAAACATGATCGCTGGTTTAGATTTGCCCACGGAAGGAGTGGTGACTTTGCAAGGTCAAAGCATTAAAAAACCGGGACCTGATCGCATGGTAGTCTTCCAAAACTATTCCCTTTTGCCCTGGTTAACTGTCAAAGAAAATATTACTCTGGCCGTCGATCAAGTTCTCGCCCAACTATCAGAAGACGAAAGAAAAGCTGAAGTCGAAAAATATATCGATCTGGTCAATCTTCGTCATGCAGTGGATAAACGTCCCAACGAATTATCGGGGGGGATGAAACAACGGGTAGCGATCGCTCGCGCCCTAGCCATCCGTCCGAAAGTGCTGCTTTTAGACGAACCCTTTGGCGCGTTAGATGCCCTGACTAGAGGTAATCTACAGGAACAGTTAATGCAGCTGTGCGAAGAATACGAAATGACCTCGGTAATGGTGACGCACGATGTGGATGAAGCGGTGCTATTATCCGATCGCATCGTCATGCTCACCAACGGCCCCGGCTCAAAAATTGGCGGTATTTTGGAAGTGGATATCCCCCGTCCCCGCAAACGCATGGAAGTGGTGGAACACCCCAGTTACTACAGTCTCCGGAGCGAGATTATCTATTTCCTCAACCAACAAAAACGGATCAAAAAACTACGCGCTCGCAAAGTCGAAGTAATTGCCCGTCACGGTTTAGAAAAAGTCAATCTAGAAATCGGTTTTGTTCCCCTCACCGCTTGCGCGCCCCTAGCAGTGGCCAAAGAAAAGGGATTCTTCACTAAACATGGTCTAGATGAGGTGAATTTGGTCCGGGAAACCAGTTGGCGAGGCGTTGTGGACGGGATCGCGGGGGGATTCCTCGACGGGGCGCAAATGCCTTCAGGAATGCCCACCTGGTTAACCGTCGGTGGTTATCAGGAGCAACCTTTGCCGATTGTCAGCGCCCTGACTATGACTCGTAACGGTAACGGTGTCACCCTCGCTAAACGCTTCTATGACGAGGGAGTGATTGACGGTAACGCCTTAAGACAGATGCTATTGGAATCGAGGGATCAGCGCCATATTTTTGGCATTGTTCACCCCTCCTCGATGCACAATTTGCTCCTACGTTACTGGTTAGCGGCAGCGGGAATTGACCCCGATAAAGACGTTCACCTCGAAACTATTCCCCCGGCCCAAATGGTAGCCGACCTGAAAACCGGTAGTATTGACGGTTACTGTGTCGGTGAACCTTGGAATCTCAGGTCCGCCATGGAAGGTATCGGTTACACCGTCGCCACCGACTTAGAAATCTGGCAGGGCCACCCGGGTAAGGCCCTGGGAGTCCGGGAAGATTGGGCCAATAAATACCCTAATACCCACGTCGCTTTAGTTAAAGCACTGCTGGAAGGTTGTCGCTACTGTGCCGAGGAAGGGAATCAGGAAGAAATTCGTCAAATCCTCGCTAGTCGTCAGTACCTTAGTACCAATATAGATTATATCCAACTAGGTGATCCCAACTCCTACGCGTGCAGTCTCGATCAACCGATGAAAGAATATGCACACCATCTGTTCTTTGGGGATGGAGTCAATCGTCCCAGTCGTACCGAACACCTCTGGATGATGACCCAAATGGCGCGCTGGGGCCACATTCCTTTCCCCCGTAACTGGGTAGAAATTCTCGAACGCGTCTGTCGGGTGGGTGTCTTTAGTACCGCGGCCCGGGAATTG
>NZ_JASJFB010000399.1:0-6719 GCF_030065455.1 Microcystis sp. M53602_WE12
GGGGGGAAAATTCAGGTACTTTTTCCCTGAAAATTAGGTAATTGACTACCTCAAAATCGGTAAAACCCCACACCCCACACCCCACACCCCACACCCTGCCCCCAGGAAAAGCTTTTTCAGCAAACCCTATCTAAATTACTGGTTAAGACTGTCTATGAGTGCCGGAGTTGGGAGCGGGGAGAGGTAGTTCGAGCATTTGTACTAAACTTTTCAAGACGCGGTTTCAAGGCAGTACAGCTTATCTATACCAGGATTTCGGCAAAACATGAAAATTATCGCCTACACCTATACCAATCCCCTGCTTGATAGTCCCCCCGATGCCTCGATTTGGGACCATTCTCCCGAACAAGTGTATCAGGATTTTGGCGATCGCTCACAACGGCAGCAACTGCTCCGCGATTGTCAAGGGACTCCCCCCCGACTGCTGATCCTACGTCGCCTAGCAGAATTGGGAGACAATGGCACAGAAGTTAGCAAAATTTTACAATCCTTAGAAGCCCTCGACATAGATATAATTGCCCTAGAAGACCCAGATTATAAGCTGAATTTTGCCAAGATTCTGCAAGAAATATCAAAAAACGAACTAAGTAATCGTTTAAAAGCAGGTCACGCTCACAATCGTCTGCAAGCTTTGCCTCCCCCCGGAAAAGCACCCTACGGTTATCGTCGTGGCAAGGAGCGTTATATACTCGATCGCAGTACCGCGCCAGTAGTCAAAGACTTTTTTGATCGCTTTTTGATTTCCGCTTCCCTGCGTTCCACGGTGCGCTATCTAGAAAAACGCTATGGTAAGAAGATATCGGTAGCTACTGCCCATAAATGGCTGACCAATCCCGTTTATCGCGGCGATTTGTGCTATCTCGGTCAAGATATTATCCCCGATACCCACACCCCGATTATCTCCCGGGAAGAAGCAGCCCAGATCGATCGCATCCTGAGAAATAATCGCAAATTACCCCCCCGCAGTGCCAGCGCCCCGCGTTCCTTAGCGGGTTTAGTCGTCTGTAGTCAATGTCAATCGGGGATGACGATTACCAAAGTGACAGCGCGAGGAAAGGGTCTAGAATACCTCTATTTGCGACCTTTGCAATGTCCCCGGACAAAAAAATGTTCGGCGATCGCTTATGAAAAAATTCTCAATAGCACAATCGAGCGCATTTGTCAAGACCTACCACCGACGATCGCTCAGATATCTTTACCGGATTTAGAGGGGATCAAACGGGGAATGAGCGAGGAAATAGGGCAAAAAAACGATATTTTGTCCCAATTGCCCTCCCTAGAAGCGGCGGGAATTTTAGATCAAGAAACGGCTAATCTACGGGCCTATAAACTGAAAAACGAGATCGCGCAGATTCAAGGACGTTTAGACCAATTACCCCCCGATAACCTGACTATTATCGCTCGTGCCGTTGCTTTTCCGCAATTTTGGCGAGATTTATCGGAAATCGAGCGCCGTTTTTATTTTCGCGAGTTTATCCGTCGCATCGAAATCGAGAGAGAAACGGCTAACAATTGGCATTTACGTTTAATCTTCGTTTTTTAAGAGTCTCGGACAATCTTAAAGTTAGCTAAAAATTGAGGAATTTTTGAGTGATCAATGCTAAGAAAAAGGCCAACAGCGATCGATCTCAACTATGAGCAATAACAAAAGATTAACTAGGTATAAAAAAGGGCGAAAATCCTCCCAGACAAAACCCCACCTTTATGATTATCACTATAATCAACCCGGGACGATGCCGGGGTTAATCACCATCGATGAAAATGCCGTTGCTACCGAGATATTTTTAGTTAATTATAATTCTCAACAAGCCACTAGAGTTAATAATCTTTTACCTCAAGACTGTCTTAAATATTTATCCAATGATTCCATCTCTTGGATTGATATCGTCGGTTTGGGTAATGAGGATAAACTGCAAGAGTTGGGGGAAATTTTTCATTTACATCCCTTAACCCTTGAGGATATAGTCAGTATTCCCCAAAGACCAAAAGTGGAAGAATGCGAGAATTATCTTTTAATTATAGTGCCAATGGCCATCCTGATCGATCATCAGGGTTTTTTGCTAGAACAAATCAGTTTAATAGTCGGGAAGAATTATGTTTTAACCGTGCAGGAAGAAGGACAATACGATTCTTTAGAGGGAGTTAGGGAAAGAATACGTTTAAATAAAGGTTCCATCCGGCAGCAAAAATCGGGTTATTTAGCCTATGCGATTTGGGATGCCATTATTGACGGTTATTTTCCTGTTTTAGAGTCCTACGGAGAAAGAATCGAGGAGTTAGAAAACGAAATTTTAGCTAGTCCCACGGAACAAATTTTATCAAAAATCTACCAACTGCGTCAGGAATTACTCTCCCTGCGACGAGCAATTTGGCCGCAAAGGGACACCCTCAATGCGCTTTTACGCGATGAGTATATTGTCATCGATACAACCATTAAACCCTATCTAAGAGACTGTTATGACCATGTGGTACAAATTCTCGATGTTATCGAAAATTACCGGGAATTTGCCAATGGTTTAATGGATTTTTACCTGTCTTCCGTGAGTAATAAAATGAACGAGATTATGAAAACTTTAACGGTAATCTCGACGATTTTTATCCCGCTCACCTTCATTGTCGGTATTTATGGCATGAACTTTAATACTGATAAATCCCCTTATAATATGCCCGAATTAGAATGGTATTGGGGCTATGTATTCGTCTGGGTGTTGATGCTAACGGTTGCTTTCAGTTTAATCATTTTCTTTTGGCGACGCGGCTGGTTTAAGAACCTATCGACAGTGAAGAAAAGATAAACTGTTAAGCAGATTAGACAGACTGGATTACCTTGCCGGCATCTAGCAAGAGAAAATGGCTATCACAGAGAAATTAATAATTTAGTGTCTGCGGTATTTTTTAACACTTTCAGTTGATGGCTTCTAATTTTGTCCAACCAACTATAGTGCTGGTTGTGACATTGATAGACGATATCGATGTCACCAATCTCTAACTTAACCTGAGCCAAGTAGTTTTCTAGTTCGCTAATTTTCATAACCAATCTCGCTTGCGCTGAAGGACATCAACCCTAAACCAAGAATTATCCCTAAAGGATAGGGGTGACTACAGTTACTATTATAGGCCGACCATAATTCTTAAAAAAGTTCTTATCTAACAAAGTTAGCTAATGTCAGGGTTAGATGATATTAGCGAAGTTTCTTTCTAGTCGTCTAGGGGGCAGGGCTATTCCTAGGTAGGGTCTGCTGAAAAAGTTTTTCGTGGGGGTAGGGTGTAGGGTGTGGGGTGTAGGGTTTTACCCATTTTCAGGGGGTCAATTACCTAATTTTCAGGGAAAAAGTGCCTAAATTTCCCCCCCGATCACTCCAAGGGCTGGCACTTTTTGATTTCAAAAAAGCCTAAAAATATTATCCAACAAGATTTTTAGATTTATTCAGCAAACCCTAGCTAAAGTGGCTAATTTACCGAAGAAGGGCCGCAGTAATGCCCAAGCAATGTCGATAATCGCAACAAGTCAAGAAATAAAAAATTCTCGATATTGTCTTTCACTTCGCCCAACTTCGATGATTAATTCTTTTTTCATTACTTTTTAGGTTCTGGGGGTGGCTGTTTAGAAGCTGCCGCAATCGCTTGATTTAAGCGAGTTAATTCTTCTTTAAACTTCGGTTCTTGGGGATAGTTTTTGACTAATTTTTCTAGGATACTTTTAGCTCCAGAAACGTCTTGAGTTTGTAATCTTGTTCCATAAAGAACTAGCATAACTTCCAGATTGTCGGGATATTTTTGATATAACTTTTCTAAAGGTTCTCTGGCTCCGATAAAATCTTTTAACTGTAAGCGAGCTTGGGCCAGTCCTTGCAAAGCAGTGGGGTTATCTGGTTCACGTTCGAGAATTTTCTCGTAACCTTTGACCATTTCTTCTAATTTTTCGGGGGGAATAGTTGCCTGTTGCCCGGGTTGATTGCCTTGGGGGGAATTAGAATTATTATTTTTCAATAAACCTAAAGTTGGCACCACCATTAAAGCCAGAAATACTAAACCAGAGGAAACAATTAAGACTCGTTTGAGCGTATCGTTATTTTTTTTGGGCATACTTTTTAAAGATTAGAGATAAGATTAATCGGTAGTAACTCGATGAAATTCGTGACCCCAAAGATTATAAGCCCAAATTCCCAAGCCAAAACTACCTAAGCAGAGGATGGTGAGCATCAGGAAAACTTGCCACCTATTGTAACCTGCTTCCTGAAGTTCTAGACGACCAAGGATAGTGGCGGCTAAGAGGATTAAAACTCGACTAAATACCGCCCACTTGTGGAAGATAAAGACTACCGCCAAAGACCAGCCGAGAATTGATAATACAGCACTAATATCGTTTTTAAACCAACTGCGGAAAAATAGCGGCATTAAGTGACTAAACAGAGTTAATCCTAGGGCAATTGAGAGGATAACCCCTACCGCTAGGATATAGATGATGATTTCTAGCCATTCGCTAGTGAGAGTCCAATTCATCTCATCACCGCGGGCAAGTAACCAATCACTCCATGATAAACGCTCATGGGCGATCGACCAGCCAAACACCCCATAGACCGATGGAATCAGAAAAGTAAGTAGTATAATGCGCCAAAACATAATCAGTTATCAGTTATCAGTTATCAGTTATCACTGAAAAAAGTCAAGCCTGAACCCTGAAAGAGACGAAAATTGCCCCTTTTCAGACTTCAGGCCCTTGGGATTGTCCCGATCGCTTAGGACATATACTGGATGATAAAGTCGAAGTAGGGGGCTGCTTCCACGGCATCCTCTTGAGTCAAAAGACCTAAAGCGGCCTCTTTGAGACAACGAATCGCCTCCACCATGCCGGGGACGGGAACATTAAGAGAGTTATACATCTCTTTGACCCCGATCAGACCGGTTTGTTCGATCGGTCCTTTGTCTCCGGCTAATACCCCATAGGTAACTAGACGCAGATACCAACCATAATCGCGCAAGCATTGATTATATTGACGCTGACCGTAGGCATTGCCCCCCGGCGCTCTATAATCGGGACGTTTCTTGAACAGTTGTTTTTGAGCCTGATCGACGATTTTTTTCTCATTGTCAGCGAGAGTTTCGGCAATGCGAATTCTCTGCTCACCGGTTTTTAAAAATTGCCCGATACCCTGTAGTTCACCACTACTAGGATAACGAAGTTCGTCGTCGGCTTTGAGGATGACTTGGCTAACTACGCTCATAATATCAAGGTAAATTCTGATAACATTCTGTAGTTTATCTCAGGTCGGGGTCTGGAAGTCGAGTCATCCCTGCTGGTTGGGCAATTCCTAAAAATTGTAATATTTCGTTATGAGTTTCCCCGACAGCCCGGTTACTCTCTAGAATGAATGTATTAGTGGTCAGGAGCGAGGAGATGGCAATTGAGATGTCACCGCACACCGATTAACTTGAACCCGATAAGTGGTAATTAATATGGAATTTTTAGCATCCTTCCTATTGATAGCGGGCATTCTGGGGTTAAATGGCTTTAAAATCGATCGAGAATACCAGCGTGGTGTTATCTTTCGTCTAGGGCGTTATCAAGACACCAAAGGCCCCGGACTGTACTGGATCATTCCCCTAGTTGACCAAAAAATGCAGCTGGATATTCGCACCAAAACCGTCGATATCGCCCCGCAAGAAACTGTCACCGCCGATAATGTCACAATTAAGGTTAATGCGGTTCTCTACTATCGCATTATCGATCCTAGCAAAGCGATTAACAAAGTCGAATCCTATTCTGCGGCCGTTTACCAAGCGGCCATGACCACTTTAAGAAATGTAGTTGGTCAAAATCGTCTCGATGATGTCTTGCAAAAACGAGACAAAATTAATCAAGCAGTCCAACAAATTGTCGATGAAATTAGCGAACCTTGGGGCATTGATATCGAACGGGTGGAGATGAAAGATGTGGAAATTCCCACCGCTATGCAGCGAGCTATGGCCAAGGAAGCGGAAGCATTGCGAGAAAAACGCGCCCGTTTGATTAAAGCTGCCGCAGAACAGGAAGCCTCCCTAAAATTAGCGGAAGCTTCCCGATTAATCATGGAAAATCCCGCCGCTTTGGAATTACGCCGCCTACAAATGTTAACGGAAATTGGAGCGGAAAATAACACCAGTACCATCATTATGATCCCCTCCGATATCTTAAATCTTGCTCAAAAATTAGCCGAAAAACCATCACAAAATATTGTCAATAGCCAAAAGGGTTAATTTTCTCTGGTGTGTTAGACAAACCTAACGGGTGTATCTCATTTTTGTAAATCTACCAAGTTGGCATTTTTAATGGGAAACTCTCTGCTAAAATCGGGCGTTACTTCCGATTTTATTACTCAATCCAAGCTTTTGGGGGGTTCTACCCCCCAAACCCCCCGTTGGGGGCGTGGCGCCGCCCCCAAACCCCCCGCGCATTAGTTTTTCGGTGGGATGCTTACAGGCAGCTGCTGATATATCTGTAATAATCTAAGAGTCACTCGACCGAATCTAAGACCTAATTGGTTAAGCCAAAAGCTTTGATATCTGAACTTCCCCCATACATATATACCACAATAGCTGAAAACCCTTATCCATCAATGGATGCACCCCCTTAACTTATCTTAATGTACCCATGTAATTTGTAACATTTCTTAATGGAAAAGAATTCTCTCCATTTGCTAAAATGATAGCCATGTATATAGAAAAAGTTCCTAACCGTA
>NZ_JASJFB010000822.1:0-6728 GCF_030065455.1 Microcystis sp. M53602_WE12
TCTAGATCGCAAACAATTGACAAAAATCGCGGTAATGTCTGTCTCTATAAGGGTTTCATTCCTTATAACCCCCATCCATTGCATAACACAAACCGAAGAGCCATAGTTAATTGGGATGATCAACAAAAAAGCGAGCGAGGGGACAAAAATTGCTATACTAACTGACGTGACCTCAATTAAAGACGAGATTGATATCCTATGCAACGCCGTAAATTTTTGCTGATCAGTGGCAGTTTAGGTGGTTTTAGCTTGGTAGCTTGCGCTCATCAAATTTTACAGCCTGTTACTTCCAAAAATCCCCCTGAGTCGGCTGTTAAACAAGCACAAAAGGCGAAAAAAGTCAAGATAATTGTGATTAGTGACCTTAATAGTCAATACGGTTCCACAACTTACGATCCCGAAATCGATCGAGCTATCCCTTTAATTATCAATAATAAACCCGATCTGGTCCTCTGTGGTGGCGACATGGTGGCGGGACAAAAAAGCAGCTTGACAGAGGCAGCAATTAACGCCATGTGGTCAGCCTTTGATCGCCATATCGCCGCGCCCCTGCGAGCTGCTAAAATACCTTTTGGTTTTACCATCGGTAATCATGACGCTTCTGGAGCTTTATCGGCAGGAAAATTTATCTATGCTCAAGAGAGACAATTAGCCCAAGATTATTGGCAAAACCCCCAACATGATACAAGTTTAAATTTTATCGATAAAACCGGCTTTCCTTTTTATTATACTTTCACTCAAAATGGTATATTCTATCTAGTTTGGGATGCCTCCACTCATTTAATCTCTCAGGAACAACTAAATTGGGCAGCAAAAAACTTGAGTAGTAGCGACGCTAAAAATGCTAGAATGCGGCTAGTAATCGGTCATTTACCCCTCTACGGTATTGCCGTCGGCAGAAATCGACCGGGGGATTATTTAGCCGATGCCGAGAAATTAAGAGCGTTTTTAGAGGGCCATCAGGTGCATACTTATATTAGTGGCCACGCTCACGCTTACTATCCGGGTAAACGGGGGCGATTACAATTATTACACGCAGGAGCTTTAGGCAGTGGACCGCGACGGTTATTGAACAGTGAACAAGCGCCCAGAAAAACCCTAACAATTGTCGATATTAATCCCCATCAACAGGAAACAGTTTACACCACCTACGACATGAAAACCCAAGAGGCGATCGATATTACCAGTTTACCTCCTTTGATTATGGCTCCCAACGGGCAGGTTTTACGTCGAGATATTCCATCGGTTAACTAGAAAGGAATTCCCATCATGGCCACTGTCATCAGCACCGTTAATATGAAAGGAGGAGTAGGAAAAACTACCCTTACCGTCAACCTTGCCACCTGTTTAGCTAAATTTCAGCAAAAACGAGTCCTTGTCCTCGATTTAGACGCTCAAATCAGTGCGACTCTTAGCTTAATGTCCCCCCATGAATTCGCTCAACTGCGCCGCAAAAAACGCACTTTAAGCTATTTATTAGAAGCAATTATCAAACCCAATCCCTACAATAAATTAACTATTGATGATATTATTGTCCCTTCAGTCTGTGAAATACAAGGCTTAGATTTACTACCGGGAGACATCGAACTTTATGATGAATATGTCGTCTCAGAAACCCTGCACCACCAAGCAATTTTACAGGAAGATTTAGGCTTTGATCATGCTTGGAATAACCTGGAAAGAGTCTTAATTCAAAAAATCATTGACCCCATTCAAGACCGTTACGATTATATTATCATGGACTGCGCTCCAGGCTATAATCTTTTAACTCGTAGTGGTCTATGTAGCAGTCATTTTTATTTACTACCTGCCCGTCCCGAACCTTTATCAATTGTCGGCATTCAGCTATTAGAAAGAAGAATAGTTAAACTGAAAGCTAGTCATCAAGAAACCGCACCGATTAACCCCGGTTTACTCGGTATAGTTTTTATTCTTTCCGGTGGTGGTTTACTCAGTCGCTACTATAATCAAGTCATGCGCCGGGTACAACAGGATTTTCAAGCCCATCAAATTTTTGCTAATGCGATTCCTATGGATGTTAATGTAGCTAAAGCTGTGGATATGTTCGTGCCTGTGGTGGCAGCTATGCCCTCTTCTAGTGGTTCCAAAGCTTTTATGAAACTCACAGAAGAATTCTTGATGAAAGCCAAAAAATAGGAGATAATTACTATGGTCATTGAGTGGTTAGAATTTCAAGTTAAACCCGAAGCTAGGGAAAAATTTATCCAAAAAGATCAAGAAATTTGGACAAAGTTTTTAGCAAAACAACCTGGTTTTTTAGGTAAGGAGCTTTGGATTAATCCCGCCATCGAGGAAAAATTAATTATCGTTGTCCATTGGCAAACACAAGAACAGTGGAAAGCTATCTCCAAAAATTTACTTGATGACACCGAAGCCAAATTTTCCCTAGCCATGGGAAAAGATAATTATCAACTGCTCAAAGTCAAGGAATTTCAGGTCAGAAAATTTCGAGAAAATTTTCAGAACAATTTAGGCTCTCTGGGGACCTGATAAAAAATCAATTCATCTTTTTGTCCCCTGTCAACCTAGCCAAACTTGTCCTGAGGGGCTAAAGTGTGCTATAAGCAGTCAGAGTCTTTATTCTTTCTGATTAGGTAAATTACTGATGACTGAAGCTAAACGCGCCCTAATTACCGGCATCACCGGCCAAGATGGTTCCTATCTGAGCGAATTATTATTAGAAAAAGGCTATCAAGTCCACGGTATCATCCGTCGTACCTCCACCTTTAACACCGATCGCATCGATCATATCTACACTGACCCCCACCAGCCCGATACTAAATTATTTCTTCATTATGGCGACCTCACCGACGGCACGACCCTGCGGCGTATCCTCGAACAAGTGCAACCAGTAGAAGTGTATAATTTAGGGGCCCAATCCCATGTGCGAGTTAGTTTTGATGCCCCAGAATACACCGTCGATGCTGTGGGGGTAGGGGTCTTAAGATTACTAGAAGCAATTCGGGATTACCAAAAAAGAACCGGCATCGAAGTCCGTTTCTATCAAGCAGGTTCCTCGGAAATGTTCGGGAAAGTCATGGAAGTTCCCCAAAAAGAAACCACGCCATTTTATCCCCGCAGTCCCTACGCTTGCGCGAAAGTTTACGGTCACTGGCAAACGGTCAACTATCGGGAATCCTACGACTTATTTGCCTGTAACGGCATTTTATTTAACCATGAATCCCCTCGTCGTGGAGAAACTTTTGTCACGCGCAAAATTACCCGCGCTTTGGCCCGAATTATTGCCGGACAACAGAAAAAACTTTATTTAGGAAATCTCGATTCTAAACGGGATTGGGGTTATGCTAAGGATTATGTGCGGGCGATGTGGTTAATGTTACAACAGCAAGAACCAGATGATTATGTAGTGGCGACAAATGAAACCTATTCTATCCGGGAGTTTCTCGATATTTCTTTCCAATACGTTAATTTAAATTGGCAGGATTATGTGGAGTTTGATGAACGTTATTTGCGTCCAGCGGAAGTGGATTTATTGATAGGAGATTCCACAAAAGCCAGAGAGAAATTAGGTTGGCAGCCGTCGGTAACGTTCGAGGGACTGGTAAAATTAATGGTAGATGCGGATTTAGCGGCTTTGGGGATTAATCTTAATAACGGTGGTGATAGCGGACAGTTATTAAAAGATTTGGCTTATCTTCGCAATCGTTCAATGACAACTGTGGATTAAAGAGGTCAAAATATGCTGAATTTAAGCGAACAGAGAATCGTCGTCACCGGGGGGGCTGGATTTTTAGGTCGGCAAGTAGTTAATCAATTAATTGCAGCGGGGGCAAATCCCGAAAAAATTACAATTCCTCGGTCAAAGGATTGTGATTTAAGAGTTTGGGAAAACTGTCAACGTTTAGCCAACGAAGAAGATTTAATTATCCATTTGGCTGCCCATGTGGGAGGTATCGGTCTCAATCGGGAAAAACCCGCCGAATTATTCTATGATAATTTGATGATGGGAACCCAATTAATTCATGCTGCCTATCTAGCAGGAGTGCAAAAATTTGTCTGTGTGGGGACAATTTGTGCCTATCCAAAATTTACTCCAGTACCTTTCCATGAAGACGATTTATGGTCAGGATATCCCGAAGAAACCAATGCGCCTTATGGTATCGCTAAAAAGGCTTTATTGGTACAATTAGAGTCCTATCGTTTGCAGTATGGTTTCAACGGAATTTATCTTTTACCGGTAAATTTATACGGGCCAGAGGATAATTTTGATCCGGGTAGTTCCCATGTAATTCCTGCTTTAATTCGCAAGGTTTATGAGGCACAACAACGGGGGGATAAACAACTTCCTGTCTGGGGAGATGGTAGTCCAACCCGGGAGTTTCTCTACTCCACCGATGCAGCGCGAGGCATTGTCATGGCCAGTCAATTCTATAATGAGTCAGACCCGGTTAATCTTGGTACAAATTATGAGATTTCTATCAAAGATTTAGTGGAATTAATCTGTGATTTAATGGGTTTTGATGGCGAAATTGTTTGGGAAATAGATAAACCGAATGGTCAACCGCGACGCTGTTTAGATACAACCCGCGCTAGGGAAAAATTCGGTTTTGTTGCTCAAATGGAATTTAAAGAAGGTTTGCGGAAAACCATTGAATGGTATCGACAAAACGCCGCTTAGTCCAGATAGCTGGTGTGTTAGATAAATAACTAACACACCAGATTTTTTTTCAGCTTACTGCCCGGTAAAATCAGAACGAAGGGTTAATTTTAAATCTTCCTTGGGGTTAATTGACAATAATTCCACCGATTCTCCTCGTAATAACCAACCGGCTAATACTTCTAATCCCCCTCCTCGTAATAATCCCTCGCTAACCGGTTGGTCAGAAGTAAAAGAAGCGAGGACAGAAGCGGCGGATTTTCCTAATACTGCACCCTGAATAATTTTGTCGGGGTTAACTCCTTTAATTAGCTTTTCTAGACGAGTGAAAACTGCCGAAATAGCATCAATAGATTTTTCTTGGGGTTGACGGGTTTTTAAAAAGATTTTTTGGGATAAAAAACGCGAACCTTGACCATCAGGTTTAATTTCTCCGATAATCTGACTACCATCGGGAATAATTGTCTGTCCTTGGGAATTTTTGATATTATCGGTGACGGTCAGAGATAAAGAAAAAGTTTCTTGTTTGGTTAAAAGAATTTTTTCCCCTTGCTCGTATTTTACAGGGATGTCTGTGCCGGCAGGAATTAATTGATCATTCCCCAAAGGAATCGGTTTAATCGGGTTAATTGGGGCGAATTGACGTGCGATCGCAGGAGTCAAGGAAAGGGAGACCACAACGAAAGAAGCACTTAAAAGCATTGTTAATAGGGTCAGAGGATGATGACGACCCTGCTTTTGAAAATATAGCATCTTACCCTTGAGTTTCCTAGTGGGAGCGAATTAAAGACAGAGACGAAAGCGGAAAAAAGTTTGTTTCCAAGCAAGAAAATGCGGGAAAAAGGAGAATTTTAGCAAAAAATAACTGAGATTTCCTACTAACTGCCAGTTATTAGTTTATCTGGTCTATTGAAACGCCAAAACTCTTGATTTGTCCGCAGTTCTTAGTTTGGCACGGTTAATGGAGAACAAGAACTATTTCTGAGAAAATTATAGGTTCAATCCTATCAAAAAAAAATCACCCGATCGAATTAAAATCTCTGAAAAAATGTAACAATTGTGACAAAAAACTGAAGAAACCTCTGATCGGGTTGCCACCGATCCCAAACTCAGGACAAGGGGTCATCTAAACCTGGCCCCAGAGAAACGGCACACCTTCGCTTTCGGTTGAATTAACTCAGCACAATGAGGACAAGGAACCCTATCCCTGTCCTGTGATCGAACAGAAACAGTTCTCTCGCTATTCCAAGTCACGATCAACCCAAAAAGAGCCACTAGCACTCCAACTGCTGGATTAAAGGCCATCATTACAAACCCAAAAATCAGCATACTCAAACCAATAAATTTATCCATAAGCTCAGGGGAAGCGCATCTTAACAATCCTTGACAAAATGAACTTTGTGTGGGTTCCTTGCCCAGAGGACGATTCAGGCATATTTGAGGAGAATTTGTCATCTCAATTGTTAAGCAAAAATCGACCAAATGTTAAGATTTCGTAACTATTCTGATTGACTGATATCAGCTGAAATGCCCATGCGTATCACAAAATTGGCCAATTGTCAATAGCTTTTGAGATGCTCTCACCCTGTGGTCGCAATTCATCTCCCGTTAATTTCTGGTATATTTTTAATTAAGGAGAAATTTAACGGGAGTCCTCTTGCTCCATTTAGATAGGGGAGAGCGCGGGAAGTTTCCAAATATCATCCTTTTTGTCCTGTACTTAGGAGTAGATTATGTTTACTAAACTTAATAATTTGTGGAATCAGTTTTTCAGGAGATCAAGAAGGATTAATGATAAACCATTAAATAAAGTAAGTTTATTGGTAATAATAATTGTTGATATTTTCATCTTAGTTAATGTTTTTACAGGATTAGATGATATTAGTAGGTGGCATTTAAGCCCCCAACAAGTATATACTTGTTACAGCGAATGGCCAAGTTACAAGACAAATAATAGTCCAGATAGAGATTATGATTTAATTACAACTTTTTTAGTTGATTATAAAAATAATAATTATCAAGATGAAGAAATAGGACATTTAGGTAAAGTTTCTCCAATTTGTTTGCAATATGCTGATATTAAAAATAA
>NZ_JASJFB010000499.1:0-14583 GCF_030065455.1 Microcystis sp. M53602_WE12
ATCAATTCTGATCCCCCCTTAATCCTAGGGCTGATTCATGGTAGGGTTGATTCATGAATCAACCCTACCCTTGATAAGGGGGGAAATCTGACAATTTTTAACACCTACCTACTTAATCCTTTATCGATTTTACTCGGTTTTTGGGGCGCGTGTGTTTCCCCCCAGATTTTAATTTAAACCTTTAAGGGCAGCAAATAAATAATTAGCTAAAGTTACTCCATCTACTCCTAATTCTGTCCTTTCTTTGGCTGCTAAAATGCCAGCTTGAGCGTGTAAATAAGCCGCTAATGCGGTTGCTTCCGGGGCATTATCCGGCATTTGGGTTAAGAATCCGCCGATTAATCCCGTTAAGACATCACCACTACCACCTCGCGCTAAAGCGGAGCTACTTTCGGGGATTATATACATTTTACCTTCCGGGGAGGCGATTATAGTTCTGGCTCCTTTTAATAAGATAATTGCACCACTTTGTTGAGATGCTTTTTGAGTGATATTAATCCTATCTTGAGAACCTGATAAGTTAGGAAATAAGCGTTTAAATTCTCCCCAATGAGGCGTTAAAATTGTCTTATTCTGACGAGATGATAATTTTTCTATGCCCAGTTGAGCCAAAATATTTAAAGCATCGGCATCGAGTATAATCGGTTTATCACTATCTAAAACCTGTTCGATAATAGCGGGATTTTCTGTAGTTAATCCAGGACCACAGGCGAGGACATGATAATTATTTAATTCTAGGGGAAGTTCGGCAATAGCTCCCGTGGCAGTTTCGGGACAATCGATAATTAATGCTTCTGGTAAATGACTAATTAATAAAGATTTAAGGGCAGCAGGAACAGCAATAGAAAGCATTCCTACACCACTACCTCGCGCTCCTAATCCGGCAAGAATTGCCCCCCCTGCATAACGACGAGAACCACAGATAATTAATAAATGTCCCTGCTGATATTTATGGGTAAGGAGAGGACGGGGTAAAGGTAAATAAGGGCGAATTAGATCGGGATTAACCCTCAGAATTGGCGGTGAATCTTGTAGAATTGTTTCTAGGTCAAGGGGACTAATTCCTATGTCAATTAACTCCACTTTACCCAGATAGGGTAAGGCCAAATCTTGGAAAAAAGCTCGCTTCCAGAGTCCCAAACAAAAGGTATGAGTGGCTTTAATTGCCGTGCCTAAAACCTCTCCGGTGTCGGTGTGAATTCCCGAAGCAATATCGATACTAATTACCGGTTTTTGCCAACTATTAATTTTATCGACTAATTCGGCAATCTCTCCCGATAAAGTCCTTTCTAAACCAAAACCGAAAAGACCATCGATAATTAACTGACAATCCTCTAAAGATTCTAAAGTTTTCTGAAAAATTAAGCCTAAATGCTTGACATAATTAGCCTGTTGTGCTGTTAAATCCTTGAGTTTGGCGATCGGACAAAAAAGAGATACTTGATAGCCGGCGAGATGTAGTTCTCTAGCAATCACGAGAGCATCACCGCCATTGTGACCAGGGCCGACGATAACGCCGATTTTTGGGAAATTAGCCAAAGAATAGGACTTTTTAAGCTGTTGTGCCGTTAACAGGGCTGCCTTTTCCATCAAAGCGGCCACAGGCATACCAGAGGCAAAAATTGCCCCTTCAATGCGACGCATCTGCTCGCTATTAACCACGTTGGACCGATAATTGTAGCTCATTCGGGGGATAAATTGCCTATTAACAGGTCTAGATCACTTTTTTTCGGATTACGTTCACCTGATTATCGATTACAAGCCTGACATCGCTTTATCCAAGTTAATTGCTAACCTTAAAACAGTTAGTAAGCTGTCAAGCATTTAAATTGCTTGTTGAGACGGGGCAAGAGGCAAGAGGCAATAGTAAAGGGATTGGGGGAAATTCAGCTAATCTAAGGATAGGCGGTTAAGATGCGTCTTAGCTTAGTCGCTTAATTAGGGTTTGCGGCAAAAAGTTTTTCGTCGGGGCCGGGTGTGGGGTGTTGGGTGTAGGGTTTTACCCTTTTTCAGACGGTCAATTACCTAATTTTCAGGGAAAAAGTCGCAGAATTTTCGCCCCGATCACTCTCAGCTGGCACTTTTTGAGGACAAAAAAGTCTAAAAGTCTTATCCAACAAGGTTTTTAGATTTATTCAGCCAACCCTAATTACTAAATTATTTTATCATAAAAATAAATCCTCTCTCAGGTAAGAGCGGTAGTATGGCTTACTCGACACAGCAGTTAATTGAAATCCTCGAGCGAGAAATGCACGCCACTTGCAAAGGGGAACGTCTCTTACTCTCCCCGGCGGAGCGCATTGATAATCCGGTGATTGCCAAGGCGATCAATCTAGAAAAGGTGGGCAAAGTCTTCGCCTATCAGGATTTTCGCCGCCAAGTTCACGATTATCAACAACAATATCAGGTTTCGGGCATTATCTGGCGTGTTTGTCAATGGGGCGATCGCACTCTCCGTTATCCCGAAATTCATAATCAATTAGTTGCCGTGGCGGGTGACAAGGAAATTCTCATGGCTGCCAAAGCCTCGGTTTTAGAGTTTTGGAACAGTATCACCCCTAATATGAATTTTTGGTGGGCGCTTAACTCCCGTCGTCCCATTTCTGCCGATTATCTAGCCGAATTAGTCGCCCAGTCCGAATGGGCGGAATTAGATGTGGCGCGCACGGAATTATATCTCGGCCTCTGTTGGGGTAATCCTTTAGAACACCAGTATCAATGGGCGCAACCCTTTTCCGGTTGTCATCGCATTATCGCCGCCGTCGATGAACCTAGTTCGATTAAGGTATAAGGGCGATTGATGTCTTGGGGTTGGGAAGCTTTTTTTCAGTGATCAGTAAACAGTAATCAGTGAACTGAAAACTCACATCTGACTCCTGAATACTGACTCCTGAATACTGACTCCTGAATACTGACTCCTGAATACTGACTCCTGACTCCTGACCCCAGTAACAAACTTTTTCAGCAAACCCTATTTAATTTAACAACTCCCTGGGATCGGTGACTTCCCCTTTAATTGCTGCCGCTACCACCATCGCCGGACTCATCAACAAAGTACGACCGGAAGCGGAACCTTGACGACCTTTAAAGTTACGATTGGAGGAGGAGGCGCTGATCTGATCTCCCTGCAATTTATCGGGATTCATGGCTAAACACATGGAACAGCCCGCCTCGCGCCATTCAAAGCCCGATGCTAGGAAAATTTGGTCTAATCCTTCTGCTTCCGCTTGTTTTTTGACTCTTTCGGAACCGGGGACGATAAAAGCTTTCACATGGGGGGCAACACGATGACCTTGGGCAAATTTGGCCGCTTCGCGCAGATCACTGATCCGGCCGTTAGTACAGCTACCGACGAAGCAGACATCGATTTTTGTGCCTTTAATCGGGGTGCCGGGGGTGAGTTTCATGTATTGATAGGCTTCCTCTGCGATCGCTCTTTCACTTGCCGGTAAACTTTCGGGAGTGGGAATGACTTCGTTAACCCCGATTCCTTGGCCCGGAGTAATCCCCCAAGTAACTGTGGGTTCGATTTCGCCGGCATCGAAGACCACCACATCGTCATAAACCGCATCGGCATCGCTTTTAATGCTTTCCCACCAATTAACCGCACTTTCCCAGTCTTTGGGCGCAAAATCACGACCTTTGAGGTAATCGTAGGTGATTTGATCAGGGTTGATATAACCACATCGGGCCCCACCTTCGATCGCCATGTTACAAATCGTCATCCTTTCTTCCATGGACATCCGTTCAATTGTACTACCAGCGTACTCGTAGGCATAACCAACACCGCCTTTAACGCCTAATTGACGGATAATATGGAGAATTACATCTTTAGCATAGACACCGGGGTTTAAATCGCCGTTTACCTCCACTCGACGCACTTTTAATTTCGATAGGGATAGGGTTTGGGTAGCAAGAACATCGCGTACTTGGGAAGTGCCGATGCCAAAAGCGATCGCCCCAAAAGCGCCGTGGGTGGAGGTGTGGGAATCACCGCAGGCGATCGTCATCCCCGGTTGGGTTAGACCCCGTTCGGGAGCGATCACATGAACTATGCCCTGATTGCCGGAACCGATGCCGTAGAAAGGAATATTATTGGTTTGAACATTAGTTTCGATCGCCCGGATCATTTCCTCGGCCAAATCGTCAAGGAAAGGACGCGCCTGATTTTCGGTGGGGACGATGTGATCGACGGTGGCAATAGTCCGTCTGGGAAATAATACTTTTAAACCCCTTTCTCTCAGCATCGAAAAAGCTTGGGGACTGGTGACTTCATGGACTAGATGCAGTCCGATAAATAATTGTGTCTGTCCACTGGGAAGAATCTTAACCGTGTGTGCGTCCCAGACTTTATCGAATAATGTTCTTGCGCTCATTGACTTTGGAATGATAGTCATCTCCTTGATCATATCAGCTAACCCTGGCCGATAAATATTAATTTTTTCTTTTCTCTTGGTTAGGAGGGATAATAGATAAATAGCTCAGTTTTTGCCAGATTAAAACCATCGGTTTTTGAGTAAAATAAAAGACTTTAGCCAATAACTATTTGAGTGATTCCTGCTGCTCCTTACCCCCCGATCCTATAATTTTTAAATAGGATTTAGTCTAACATTCTCTGGGTTTGACTAACCCCTAAGTCCATAGCAATAAAAAATTATTCTTTTCTTGTCACTGCTAAATTATGCTCGCTAACTTTCCTATTCAGATAAATTTCTCCGAAAAAAATTAATCCTAGAATCAGAGGTAAACTCAGCCATGCTACTAGGTTTCCTAAGTAGTTAACACTAATAGCAATCAGGAGAGTTACCCCCATATAAATAATCGCTACTTGTGAATGAGACAAGCCAGATTTTTGTAATCTTTGATAAAGGTGACTGCGGTGAGCTTGGAAGATATTTTCCCTTTTTAATAATCGACAAATAAGGGTATAAATAGCATCACCAATCAGAGGTAAAGTGATAGTTAAAGCTGACCAAGCCTGACTTTGATTGCCCTGGTTATTAAGTAAAACCATAGCGACAATTGCCCCTAAACTGGTGCTACCCACATCACCCATAAAAATTTTCGCTGGCGACCAATTCCAGAGGAGAAAACCGCCTAAAGCTGCCACTAAAAGCCATAAAATTGGTTGCTGAAAATAGAGAGCGAGAAATCCTAATTGTACCGCCGTACAGCCAGCCACCAAGCCATCGAGACCATCCATAAAATTATAAAAATTAATCATCGCGGTCAGGCCGATAATTGTGAGAATAACAGCCAAAATTTTGCCGACAAAACCTAAATCTAATAGCCAAGATTGGGGAAAAGCACCGAAAAAAGTGACCGCAACACTAGCGGAGGATAACTGCACTAAATAGCGAATACTAGAGGGAATACCGCGACGATCATCGAGAAGGCCGATAATAATTAAAGGAGTCAGGGACAACCACAGGGGAATGAGAGGTAGGGAAGGAGGAAGGAGAAAATAACTGAGGCCGCTGGTAAGAGCAAAAGCGACGACAAAACCGAGTCCACCCCCCCTAGGTGTGGGTTGACTATGGCTGCTACGCTCATTGGGAATATCTAACAATTGTTGGCTAAAACGTTGTTTAATCAGGGCAACCACCAGAAAACTGATCAGAAAACTGATGACTGAGAGTAGGGATAATAACATAGGGATTTTTGCGCTCAGATTAATTATCGATCCTACGTTGTTCGGTGACAAAAAGTGCCGATATTGCCATCGTGGTTTTAGTCAGTGTCAGCATCCCAGTTCAAAAGCTAAGGCGCTCTGAAGTTTGGGGGATATGAGCGGTAATTTTAGGTTTAACCTACTCTCGTTCGCTTTTCACCTGACTGATGCGACGAACGTTTAAAACATCGCTCATCAGCTTAATTTGAGTAACACAGCGTTCAAATTGTTGCAGGTCTTTTACTTCAATTTTCAGGGAAATTAAAGCGGGTTTGCCGAAATTAGTCTTAACTCCGGCATTGCGAACGTTAATATTTTGGTCACTTAAACGAGAGAGAATATCTTTTAAAACCCCGACGCGATCAATCACTTCAATCTGAATATTTACTGGATAAGTTGGATAACGTCCCTGGTCATCTAGGGGGTTCCAACTAACAGGAATTAAGCGTTCAGCTTCGGCTTTTTCCACATTCGAGCAGCCCTGACGGTGAATAACAATACCTTCCCCCGCATGGGCAACTATACCGGTAATATTTTCTCCTGGTAAAGGACAACAACAACCGGCCAAACGATAGACTAATCCCTCCACACCGGCGATCGGTGATTTACTAACGGGTAAAGCCCTTTGAACGGGAGAAGGTGGTAGAATCAATTGGGAATCAGTCAGGACATCGGGCGGATTTTTGACCGTTAAAATTTCCTGTTGATTTTTAACTGTTTCTTGCAGACGATTAACCACATTTTTTAGGGTAACTTCGCCGTAACCTAAGGCCGCCAATAAATCATCTACTGCCACATAATTGCACTGTTTAGCCACCGATTGCATTCGTTCCGATTTCAGCAGGGCATCGAAGCCAGTTTTACCCAATTCTTTCTCTAATAAATCACGACCCCGGCTAATATTTTCTTCTCGGCGCGATTTTTTGTACCATTGCCGGATGCGATTTCTGGCGCTAGGAGTAACGACAAAATTTAACCAATCTAAACTAGGGTGACTATGCTTGCTGGTGAGAATTTCCACCAGATCACCATTTTGCAAGGGAGCATCAAGAACTGACCATTTACCATTAATTCTTGCCCCTTTCATCTGATTACCTACTTCGCTATGAATATGATAGGCAAAATCTACCGGTGTCGCACCTTGGGCCAGAGCCACCACATCACCTTTGGGGGTGAAAACATAGATATCTTCTTCAAAGAAATTATTTTTCAGGCCATCCATGTATTCTTGGCCATCTTTAAGGTCTTTTTGCCAGTCGAGCAGATTACGCAGCCAAGCAAATTTTTCATCCTCAGCGGTTAAAGTTGTGTGACTAGAACCGGTTTCTTTATACTTCCAATGGGCTGCAATCCCGTATTCAGCAACGTGGTGCATTTCTAGGGTGCGAATCTGCACTTCTAGGGGACGGGCATTTAAACCAACAACGGTGGTATGGAGGGATTGATAACGGTTAGCTTTTGGTAAACCGATATAGTCTTTAAAACGGTTAGGAATCGGAGTAAATTGGTCGTGAACTATGGCTAAACAACGATAACATTCCTCTTTGGTTTCGACGATAATGCGGACGGCGGCAATATCATAAATCTGCTCGAATTCTTTGCCCTGATTGTGCATTTTATGATAGATGCCGTAGAGATGTTTGGGGCGACCCTGTAAATCAAGAACTTTTATGCCAATTTCTTGCAATTTTTCCCGCAATGTGTTAGTGACGGTTTCGATGCGGGCCTCTCGATCGATACGTTTTTCCGATACCAATAACTGCACGGTGCGATAAGCATCGGGTTCGAGGTATTTAAAGCATAAATCCTCTAATTCCCATTTAAATCTGCCAATCCCTAAACGGTTAGCCAGAGGAGCAAAGATTTCTCTAGTTTCTAGGGCGATGCGTTGCTGCTGTTGCGGGGTGAGGTGTTCGAGGGTTTGCATATTGTGCAGGCGATCGGCTAATTTGACCACGATGACGCGGATATCTTGAGCCATCGCCAGGAACATTCGGCGAAAATTCTCCGCTTGCCGTTCAGTTTTGCTAGAAAAGTTGAATTTGGAGAGTTTTGTCACCGCTTCCACCAAATTACGCACCTCGACACCGAATCTAGCCTCGATTTCTTCGGGGGTGACTTCCGTATCTTCCACCACATCGTGAAGGAATCCCGCCGCGATCATTGCCCCATCACCCCCCAGATCCCGCAGTAATCCCGCCACAGCTATGGGATGGGCGATATAGGGTTCCCCGGATTTGCGATACTGGCCCTCGTGGAGTTTGTGGGCGAAATTAAAAGCCCTAGAGATTAAATCGATATCGGGATTCTGGGGGTCGTTTTCGTAGGTAATCAGGCATTCTTTCAGCCAATCGGGTAAAACTAACGCTTTTTTCGGTTCCGTGGCCCGGGGAAGGGCGGTGAGGGTTTCCGGTTGGATGGCAGTGATGGCGTTCATGGTTAGATCGGGGGGATAATAGGGGGGGGGAGGAGACGGATAACTAGAAAATTATTAGGCCGAAGGGATGCCAGATTACTTAACTCTCTAACACTGGAATCGGATCGATCGGCGAAAAGGGCGGGATTCTTTTAAGTTTTTGTCTCTGATCGGGAAGAGGACTTGCAACCGTGACGGCAAATCGTTAATCTTATGTAACAAATTCTAACGCGCTTTGTATTGGATGCTACCGACAAATTACCATCAAGCTTACAAATCTTTGTTAAGAAAACTGGAGGATTTCAGTCTTGCCCTTCTGGATGGGGATGCTTCCACGGGGTTACAATCTTTTCAAGCTTTACAAACCTGTCTAGAAGGGGAGATATTGTCACTAAATGATGACAATTTCAGCCCAGAGGTGGCTAATCGTTGGCGCACGCTCCAGACGGAACTATATCGATCGTGGCGATTGCTGGAGACGGATTGGTTATTTTTGGCCTCGGCGCGGCAAGGACGGGAGAAACGTTTACAGATAATTAGCGAGCGAGTGGCGACTTTAAAGGGGTATTGTCGGGTTTTGTTAGGGTCAGTTGTCGATTAGTAATTAAATGCTCGATCGCCGTTTGTGTGGCATACTTGACCCTAAGTAGGTAGGCGTTAAAAATTATCAGATGCCCCCCTTATCAAGGGGGATCCCCCCGCCTATCGGCACCCCCCTTATCAAGGGGGGCAGGGGGGATCGGCACCCCCCTTATCAAGGGGGGCAGGGGGGATCAGAGGCAAAATCTATCTTCGATTTAATTATAACTACTTACTTAAGTCCTAACTTTTATCGTTACCGATCGCGTCATGTTGGAAATTAAAGACCTAAAAATTGCCTACCCGACAGAATTAAGTTCTCCCGCTTGGGCGATCGATGGGGTGTCTTTTAGTATAGGCAAAGGGGAAACTCTGGGATTAGTGGGTGAATCTGGTTGTGGAAAATCGACCATCGGTAAGGCTATTTTAAGGTTATTACCCAATCGCACTCACGTGGAAGGTGAGATTACCTTTGAAGGGCGATCGCTTTTATCTTTATCTAGCAAACAGTTAGAAAAGTTTCGCGGGGAAGCGGTGGGATTAGTCTTTCAAGATCCGATGACGCGACTGGATCCGCTGATGACTATTGGCGATCATTGTGTGGAAACTTTGCAAGCTCATCGGGGAAATTTAACCTATCGTCAAGCTAAAAGTCAAGCTTGTACTGTCCTAGAAAAAGTGAAAATTCCCGCTAATCGTTGGTCCCAATATCCTCACGAATTTAGCGGGGGAATGCGGCAAAGAGTGGCCATTGCTTTAGCTTTATTATTAAACCCTAAGTTAATTATTGCCGATGAACCCACCACCAGTTTAGATGTGACGGTTTCGGCGGAAATTCTGCGGGAATTAAAGCGTTTATGTAGCGAGGAACAGATGGGATTATTGTTAATTTCCCATGATTTAGCGATGGTGGGAGAATATTGCGATCGATTAGCGGTAATGAAGGGGGGCAAAATTGTCGAATCGGGATTGGTAAAAACAGTTTTTAAAGCGCCTCAACATCCCTACACTCGTTCTCTTTTGGCCGCCGCTTTACACCTACAGCTACGGGAGGAAAAATCAACGGCAATTCAAGGCAAGGAAACGGTGTTAAAGGTGGATAATTTAAAACAGTATTATACCCTAGAAGGTAACTTTTTAGATAGCTTTTTAAAGAAAGAAAAGAAATTTATTAAAGCGGTGGATGAAGTCAATTTTGAACTGTATCGAGGGGAAATATTCGGTTTAGTTGGGGAGTCGGGGTGTGGGAAAAGTACCCTATCGCGAACCCTATTACAGTTAATTAAACCCACCGGGGGAAAAGTGGAATTTTTAGGAGAAGATTTAACCCCTTTGTCGGCGGAAAAAATGCGTCCAAAACGGCGCTTAATGCAGATGATTTTTCAGGATCCCCTCGCTTGTCTCAATCCCTTAATGACGGTGGGAGAAAGTATCGCTGATCCGCTTTTTATCCATCAAAAAGTTAATCTAGAAACGGCTAAAAAACAGGTTTTAACAATGTTAGATCGAGTCGGTTTGACACCGGTAGAGGAATTTTATCGACGCTATCCTAGGGAGTTATCGGGGGGACAACAGCAAAGGGTAGCCATTGCTCGCGCTTTAATTACTCGTCCAGAATTAGTTATTTGTGATGAACCGGTTAGTATGCTCGATGCTAGTGTTCAGACACAGGTTTTAGAGTTAATGTTAGAGTTACAAAAGTTATTTAATCTCACTTATTTATTTATAACTCATGATCTTTGGTTAGCGAGATTCCTCTGCGATCGAATTGCGGTGATGACTGCGGGTAAAATTGTTGAAATGGGTGACACTGAACAGATTTTTAGCCATCCCCAACACCCCTACACCCAAAAATTAATCGCCGCCGCCCCGAGAATTTATCCTGACAGCAACTAAAATCGCTCTAGGGGCTTATAATTGTTATTGTCTAGATATGGTTAGGAAAGACAAAATGGCCAGACAACTTCAGATAACTCTCCCTGAAGATACCATGCAACTTCTCGATCGATGGTTGGCGAGTAGTGATTATCCTGAAAAAGAATATAATAATTTAATTAATGAAGCGATTAAATTATAAGTAGGGAGGCACAATTATTTGTAGGATGGGTTAGCGGTAGCGTAACCCATGCGGGCGTTGGGTTTCATGCTTCAACCCAACCTACGTTCATCTTATATTTAATTCCACCCATCTACTTATATTATGGAACCCCAGAGAAACTACCTCAAGCAACAATTAAAGGAAGGAGCTATTATTAGAGCAGAAAGAAATTTAAATTTAGCACAAGATTGGTTTTCTCTAGAGGATTATTTATGGTAATAATGATTATTTTTAAAGTTAAAAAACTGCTCAAAAAATTTGTCTTTAGTCTCCAAGAGGAAGGATGGAAACCAGCACTCAAAAAGACGAAACGAAAAATTATTAAAATTCTCACAGGAAAGAGTTCCTCTGAATTTGAAGAACAGGTGATCGAAAGTGCTAAATTAGCTGAACCGCGACCCCTAGAAATTGCCAGTAGTGATGATCCTTTAGTCTCGATTATTATTCCTGTTTATAACCAATTTGCCTACACCTTTAACTGTCTCGAATCCTTGAGTGTTAACCTAAGTTCTGATTTAGCTTATGAAATAATCATTGTTAATGATGCTTCCAGCGATGAAACCTTAGAACAATTAGCAACTTTAGTTAAAGGAATTAAAGTATTAACTAATACAGAAAACTCTGGTTTTATTCGTTCCTGTAATTATGGGGCTAGTCAAGCAAAAGGTCAATACCTATATTTTCTCAATAACGATACTAGAATTCTGGAAAATTGTCTAGAAAGTTTAGTGAAATTAATTATCAATAATCCCCAAGTTGGTGCGGTGGGTTCCAAGTTAATTTATGCTAATGGTAAACAACAAGAAGCGGGGGGAATTATCTGGAATTCTGCCGATGGTTGGAATTATGGACGCTTAGATAGTCCCGAGGAACCGGAATATAATTATGTCCGTCCCGTGGACTATTGTTCGGGAGCAAGTTTATTAGTTCCTACAGATTTATTTAAGCAATTAGGTGGTTTTTGTCAAGACTTTATCCCCGCATATTACGAAGATACAGACTTATGTTTTGCCCTCCGAGAATTGGGTTATCAAGTCCTTTATCAACCCCAATCTAACGTCATTCACTACGAAGGAATCACCTCGGGAACAGACCTTTCTAGTGGGATCAAACAATATCAAGTTATTAATCAAACTAAGTTTCGAGAAAAATGGTCAAAGGTATTAACTAAACACCTAGATAACGATGCTAATAATGTACCCAAAGCTGCCCGACGTTTACAAGGAAAACCGACAATTTTAGTCATCGATTCCTACGTTCCACTATACGATCGAGAATCCGGCTGTGTGCGTTTATTAAATATTCTTAAGCTACTGCTCAATTTAGGCTATTCAGTGATTTTCTTTCCCGATAATGGCTATCCTGAACAACCCTATACTTCTGTACTGCAACAGCTGGGAATTGAAGTTATTTATGGCACAGCGCAAAGATATAATCTAGAAGAAAAATTAATCAAATATTTACCCCTGATCGATGGAGTTTGGTTGTGTCGTCCCGAATTGTGTGATAAGTATATGGATTTAATTCGCTTAAAAACAAAAGCACCAATTATTTATGATACAATTGACCTGCATTTTCTACGTTTAAAACGGCAAAAAGACTATCTCGATCCCAGTTACCAAAATACTAGCTGGAGTTGGCAAACCTATCAGAAATTAGAGTTAAACTATGCTAATCAAGCGGAAGCAACCGTAGTAGTAACCGAAGACGAAAAGCAGGTATTATCCTCTTTAGGAGTGAAAAATGTTTGGGTAATCCCCAATATCCATGAAGAAATTTCCCTGTCAGAAAAAGTTGCCTTTGACCAGCGATCGGGTTTAGTATTTATTGGTAGCTACAATCACCCTCCTAATATTGATGCCGTTAAGTGGTTATGTTTAGAAATTATGCCCTTAGTTTGGGCATCCCGTCCCGATATTACCGTTAATTTATTGGGAAGTAACCTCAAGGATGAAGTGAAAGAATTAGCCAATGATCAAGTGATTGTTACCGGTTATGTTCCCGAAGTGGAACCCTATTTCCAAAAGAGTCGGATTTTTGTCGCACCCCTGCGATTTGGTGCGGGAATGAAGGGTAAAATAGGTCAAAGTCTTTCCCTAGGATTACCGACTATTACCACAAAAATTGGTGCCGAAGGTATGGGATTAATTGACCACCAAGATGTTTTAATTGCCGATACTGCCGAGGAATTTGCCCAAGCGGTGATCGAACTCTATGATAATATGGAATTGTGGCAAAAACTCGCTGATAATTCCCTAGAAACTATTAAGAGATACCAACCCGCTACCGTGCAAACTAACCTACAAGCTTTGTTATCGAATCTAGGAATTGTTGCCAAGGATAGTTAACAAGAAAAAAGCTCATTTCTCCCACAGGTCTATTCTATGTCACCGCAACCAAATAAACTCTAGAATCCGCAATTTTGCAGAATTAAAAACCTATTGAGAGACATTACTGATTTGATAAACGCCAACTGTTTCTAGAAGTAATTCCTGACTATAATGCCATAGGTTGCCTCGAAAAAGTTGACAAGACAATCTTAAAAACTTGGCAATTAATGCCCGTTTATTTCTGACTAACGACTGAATTATCATTTTTACCTTTCCCCTTTTTCCTTGAAAAAATATGCCAACTTATCCTGATATCTCCAGTCAAGCTTTTAAACATCCCCTAGATCAGCAAGCTGAACAGGCCTTAAGATCAGTTCCGGGGTTTGATTTACTAGCGAAAAGTTTTTCCGAATATCTCTATGAACGTCCCCAGCAAATTTTATTAATGGGCAATGATCTCAAAGTCGGCCCGCGTCAATACGCCACTTTATACGGTATATATCGCCAATGTCTGCGGGATTTAGATATGTCCCCAGAACCGAATCTTTATGTCAGTCAAAACCCTTCAGCGAATGCCTATTCTTTAGGTTCGGAACATCCCTACATTGTCTTTAATACTGCCCTTTTAGACCTATTAGATGAAGAAGAAATTAGGGTAATTCTTGCCCACGAATTAGGTCATTTAAAATGCGATCATAGTATTTTAATTCAAATGTCTTTTTGGGTGATGGGGGCGGCTAATTTCCTTGGGGGCATCACCTTAGGACTAGGAAAAGCCATTACTACTGGTCTAGTTTATGCCTTTTATGAATGGCGCAGAAAAGCCGAATTATCCGCAGACAGAGCCGCTTTATTAGTTAGCGATGATTTAAATGTAGTCCTGAGAACTTTAATGAAATGTGCAGGAGGAAGTCAAAAATATCTGCATGAATGCAACTTAGAAGAATTTATTCGCCAAGGAGAAGCCTACCGACAATTAGACCAAGATAACTTAAACCAGATTTATAAATTTCTCATTTATAATGGCGGTAATGGTTCCTTTTTAACCCATCCTTTTTCCGTGGAAAGAGTGCATTATCTACAGGAATGGTTTAACTCGGAATCCTATCGTCAAATTCGCCGGGGAAACTATGCCAAAACAGGGGTAAAAAGCTCAATTAATATTGATGCTAATGATAGGGAAAGCGAAAGATTACAGCGACAAATAGCAGAACTACAAGCAGAAATTGAACGGGCAAAAAGACAAAGAAACCCTGAATAATCTATACGAAGGCAGGAGACAGGAGACAGGATTCAGGAGATTGCCTTTATTTATTCTCCCTTCTCCCCACACCCCACACCCCACACCCCACACCCCACACCCCACACCCCACACCCCACACCCCACTCCCTTTACTGATCACTGAAAATTCTCTTGTCTGTGTTTTGCCAATTTGGTGAGTACAATAGAGGTATCGGGAACCGAGAATGGCAATTCTCCCTACGATTA
>NZ_JASJFB010000847.1:0-10419 GCF_030065455.1 Microcystis sp. M53602_WE12
GACACCCCCCTTATCAAGGGGGGCAGGGGGGATCCCCCCGCCTATCGGCACCCCCCTTATCAAGGGGGGCAGGGGGGATCGAACCTAAAATCCATTTTTAATTTATAGCGTTTCTGATTCACAAGAGGTACATTCCCGATCCTGAACAGCTTAATCAGCAAAGGTTTAAGTGTGCCGCACAGATGCGAGAACCGCTATAATTATAACCAGCTACTTACTTAGGGTTACAGTTAAATTATTCTGGGTCTCGGTGGCTTAGTCACTAATCAACTCAGACACAGGACAAGAGAGCCATTCTAAATAATTATTACTCAATTCTTTCACGGCTAATTCATAGAACCTCTGACCGTGTTCGGGAGTGGCTAAAGCAGGATTGGAACCCATACGACCATCGGGGTAGTTTTGGCGAAAATTAGCCGCACCGTAAATACCATGACCAGAAGCCACTTTTTCCGATAAAAAGGCATTTTTAAGGCTCTCAGGGTAAAGATACTGAGTTAACGCCACTTCGCTCGGTGTAGCGTGAGAACCTTCCTGATCTCCATACAATTCTTTGGCTAAAAGATAAACTTCTCGCACCATAAACCAGTTGGCCACTTGACATTTAACCTCGTTTGTGTTAAGCAAATTGAGGGAATCCAAATGATAATAGGTTTCCGCAAAAGCGGCTTTTAGGGTGGCAATATTGCCCCCGTGACCATTAATAAAGAAAAATTGACGAAAACCCGCTCTAGCTAAACAAGTCACATAGTCGAGGATGACTTGAATCAAAGTGCTAGGACGAAGACTAATTGTACCCGGGAAAGCCGTGTGATGTAGGGCCATACCGACATTTAAGGTGGGTGCTACCATTGCTCGTACCTGTTTCCCCACTCCTTTAGCGATCGCCTCCGCACATAGAGCATCTGTACCAATTAGTCCCGTCGGCCCGTGTTGTTCCGTGGAACCAATAGGAATAATAATTCCCTGAGATTGTTCTAGATAGGATTCCACCTCTAACCAGGTGGATAACTGTAATAACATTCGGCTCTACCCCCCCGAGTGCAGGTTGACCAATTGAGATAAAATTAGGACGAATAATCAAGTATTTTTATGTTAACCCTTGACACCCCCCCCTTGTCGGCGAGTACGGATTTCGTTCCCAATCATCGGATTTTAATCGTTGAAGACGAAGAAGTGATTCGGGATATGATTATTTTGGCTTTGGAAGAAGAAGGTTACGAGGCGCTCGGTGTTAGTGATGGTCGCGTTGCCCTAGAATTACTGCAAAGTCAAGAATCTAATCACGGTGAGTCTCGTTTTGATTTGGTCGTTTTGGATTTAATGTTACCCCAAATCAACGGTCTTGATATCTGTCGTCTGTTGCGCTATCACGGCAATATTATCCCGATTTTAATCTTAAGTGCTAAGGCCAGCGAAACCGATCGAGTTTTGGGTTTAGAAGTAGGTGCCGATGATTATCTGACTAAACCCTTTAGTATGCGCGAATTAGTCGCTCGTTGTCGCGCTCTCATTCGTCGTCAAGGATTTACTTCCCTAGCTGCCGCTCCCGTGCGAAAATTCCGCGATGTTCTTCTCTATACCCAGGAATGTCGGGTGACGGTGCGAGATGAAGAAATTAACCTTTCTCCTAAAGAATTCCGTCTCCTCGACCTATTTATGAGTTATCCGCGCCGAGTTTGGTCAAGAGAGCAGTTAATTGAACAAATTTGGGGGCCAGATTTTTTAGGAGATACCAAAACCGTCGATGTTCACATTCGCTGGTTACGGGAAAAACTAGAAATCGATCCCAGTCAACCGGAATACCTGATTACTGTACGCGGTTTCGGTTATCGTTTTGGCTAGGTGAGCGATTATATTTTCCCGATTAGCGATCGCCGCTCGCGCAGACAATGACTATTTTCGCTTTTATTTTCGGAGTAGTTTTAGGTTTGAGTATTTGTTATTGGCAAGTCTCACGCTTAAATAGAGAGTTAAAGCGAACCCTAAGCGCTCTCTCGGATTCGGTGGATTTGTCGGCCTCTTTTCCCGTTACCTCCCTGGTGCGTCGAGAATTACAGTTTCTCTCCCAAAGTCTGCAAGAGCGAGAAAAGAGCTTAGAAATTCAGAAATCCTTGCTAGAACTAGCGCCGATCGCCTATCTTCATATAGATACCGATAATCAACTACTCTGGTGTAATCAACAGGCAATTAATCTCCTCAAACTCGATCGCTGGCAGCCAGATCAAGTGCGTCTGCTGCTGGAATTAGTGCGATCCTACGAATTAGATCAATTAATTCAAGAAACTCGCCAAAAACAGAGTCCACAGGTGCAAACTTGGACTTTTTACCCGACTAATTATCCTGTCAACCCCATTAGCGATCGCCAAGTGATTGCTCCTAAATCGATTGCCTTGAAGGGTTACGGTTATCCGCTGCCGGAAGGTGAAATCGCTGTATTTATCGAAAATAGACAGCCTTTAGTCGAATTATCGCAAAATCGCGAGCGAGCTTTCTCTGACTTAACGCACGAGTTACGCACTCCCTTAACCTCCATTTCTCTCCTTACCGAAGCTTTACAAAAACGCCTCCAAGCTCCCGAAAGACGCTGGTTAGAACAAATGGCGAAAGAAGTGGAGCGTTTGAGCCAATTAGTCTGCGATTGGCTAGAAATTAGTGAATTACAAGCGGATGCGGGGCGCTCTTTACAATACCAGATGATTAATCTAGAGGACCTCATCAGCGCCGCTTGGCAGACTGTCACCCCAATAGCCGCCCAAAAACAGATTAGCTTAGATTATTCCTCTCCGGTGGATTGGACGCTGGAAGTGGATCACTCTCGTCTGCTGCAAGTTTTCCTGAATCTCTTTGATAATGCCATTAAGTATAGTCCCGATCAGGGGAAAATTCGCCTAGAAATTCGGGAAATATTCGATACTATCGGGGAAAAATGGCTGAAAATTGACGTTATCGACAACGGGAAGGGATTTAACGAAGCGGATCTACCCTACGTTTTTGATCGCCTCTTTCGTGGTGATCCTTCCCGCACCCGTCAAAAACAAGGCACAAAGGATTATAGTACCGGTTTAGGTTTATCGATTGCCAAAGAGATTATTCAAGCCCATGGCGGTTCGATCGTCGCTCAAAATGATCCTAACACCGGCGGCGCTCGCCTACAAGTCACTCTCCCGCGTCAAAAAAAGGAGGTGGGGTGATGGGTGTGGGGTGTGGGGAGAAAAAAAATCTGTCAAGTTCTCTGGACAACTGTACAAAATCGAAAATTTTCTTGTTATCACTGTAGAGAAAGAGTAGTTTTATGTTAAGCGAATCCGACCGTGAGCCTATCCAAAGAAACCAATCATCCCGATCGCACCTATTTCGCTCGTTCTCTCCAGCGATTGGAACAGGATGTGCTGAGAATGGGCACCTTGGTCGAAGAATCCTTTCGTCTTAGCCATCAATCCCTTTTTGCTAGGGATTTGGAAATGGCGAAAAAAATCGCCCCCCTTGACAAGGAAATCGATCGCTACTACCGTCAAATCGAGTTAGATTGTGCCACTCTCATGACTCTACAGGCTCCCGTAGCCCAAGATTTGCGGCTTTTAAGTGCTTTTATGCAATTAGTGCGCGATTTGGAACGTATCGGCGATTATGCCAAGGATTTGGCTGAAATAGCTCTCAAATTATTCGCCTATACTCCCCACGATTGTATGGGTGAGATCGAGGCTATGTCCCACCATGCCCAGTATATGTTAGCCACGAGCCTTGTTGCTCTGGCCGACCTCGATCAAGAAGCAGGTCCAAAGGTGAAAGAACTAGATAATACGGTCGATCGAGCCTATGATTATCTCTATCACACTCTCGCCCATCAAAGAGATATCAAGGGTGTGGTGGAACCAATCCTGCTGATGGCTTTACTAATCCGTCATCTGGAACGCATGGCCGATCACGCCACCAATATCGCCCAAAGGGTATCCTACATCGTTACCGGACAGAGAGGCTGAGGGTGTGGAGGCTCCTGAGATGATTTCTCTCGAACTCTGGCCCCCGCTTTTAGCGTTTACGACTCAGGGGGTTGAAAATTTCACTTAACCCCTCTCCCAAGAGGGATAAACCCACCACCATCGTGGTCATCGCTAATCCGGGGAATAAAGTGGTCCACCAGATACCTGTAGATAAATCCGCCAAAGCTTCCTTGAGATCATGACCCCATTCAGGCACTTCTTCCGGTAATCCTAAGCCTAAAAAGCCTAAACCGCCTAAAACAAGGATCGCATCCGCCGCGTTGAGGGTAAAAAGAACTGGGACACTCTGGACGACATTAAAGAAAAGATATTTTGATAGTATCCGGCTAGGACTGGCACCGATCGCTCGCGCCGCTTCGATAAATAACTCATTTTTAACGCTGGCGGTTTGATTTCTGACCACGCGAAAATATTGGGGAATATAGGCAATGCTAACAGCGATCGCTACATTGAGGATACCACGACCCAAGACGAAAGCGAGAGCCACCGATAATAATAACCCCGGCAAGGTGTAGAGGGTATCCATGATAAAGAGGAGAACGCGATCGATCTTACCCCCCAAATAACCGCTAATTAACCCTAAAGGAACCCCGATGACTAAAGATAATCCTGTGGCCAAAAATACCACGGACAAGGCCGCCCGGGCCCCGAATAGGGTGCGGGAAAAGACATCATAACCGCGCACATTCGTCCCGAACCAATGGGCAGAACTGGGGGCTTGTAGGGGATAATTGCTTAAAATGTCGGTTGGATCCTGAATCAGTCCGATCGCTTGCAGAAGGGGCGAAAACAGGGCAATCAGGATAAAAATAATTGTCAATACCAACCCAACCCCTAGGAGTTTAGTGGTTAGGTTGGGTTTCAGAAAAGGATCGATCGGCAATTTAACAGGAGTCATCGACAAAATTTAGCCATTGCATAGAACGCTAATTGTACAAGAGCAGTGTTTTTTCAAACAGCCGGGGCCGAAACGACCATAAACCAGAGTAAGACTGCTAAAGCTAAAACAGTTAGTTTAATCAGGATATAAAGCAGTCCGTTGGGATAAAGGAGATCGTGAAACATATTACCTCCTTGGGAGAGTAGCGATTGTCCCTCTCTATCTTTGATCTTAAGTCTTTCTTTGTTCAGCTGACGCACAACTTAACAAAACGTGCGATTATAGGGGAAAAGATTTTTTTCACTAGCTATGGCACTACTGACCACGGGAAAACCATTTATTCGCGATCTGGAACAATACGGTGCTTTAGGGGTTTACGCACCCTTAGAAGGGGGTTACGAGGGACGCTATCAAAGACGTTTACGGGCCACCGGTTACAATGTCCTGCATATCACCGCTAGAGGTCTAGGGGATTTAAGTGCCTATCTTACCGGCATTCATGGAGTCCGTCCCCCCCATTTAGGTAAAAAAAATATTGGTCGGGAAGCAGCCGTTGGACCGGTTTATTTTATTCCTCCCATTGCTACCTATCAATTGGAAAATTTACCCCCCAAATCTAAAGGTTTAGTGATTTGGATTATTGAAAGTTTTGTTTTGTCCTCGGAAGAAAAACAATACTTAATTAATCTTAGTCAACAGGAACCCCGGTTAAAATTTGTCCTCGAATTGGGTGGGGAAAGATATTTCCGTTGGCAACCTTTGAGCAAATCTTTAGTCGCTGCCTAAATTACCGAAATAACACGGTTATTGAAATATCTCCCCCTCAAACCCTCTCCCCGGAGAGGGAGACTTCATTTATTGAGAGTTTGTTGTTCCTTTCTCACCCTTTGGTAGCTATTCATTTAAGTAGGGAGGCACAATTCTTTGTAGGATGGGTTAGCGGTAGCGTAACCCATGCGGGAGTTGGGTTTCATGCTTCAACCCAACCTACGTTCATCTTATATTTAATTCCACCCACCCACTTAATTTTCTTAATTTCGCGAGTTGGCCTAGGTGAATTTGCCATAATATGGGATATCGTTGCCGCAAAAAACCTAGGAGTTAAATCGTGACAGTGAGAGTTCGTATTGCCCCCAGTCCCACGGGAAATTTACACATTGGAACAGCACGCACAGCCGTGTTTAACTGGCTTTTTGCCCATCATCACCGGGGTAAATTTATCTTGCGCGTGGAAGATACAGATTTAGAACGTTCTCGACCAGAATATACGGAAAATATTCAAGCGGGCCTACAATGGTTAGGACTGAATTGGGATGAAGGTCCTTTTTTTCAAACTCAACGCCTTAATTATTATCGTCAGGCTATTCAAACCCTGCTCGATCGAGGTTTAGCCTATCGTTGTTATTGTACCCCAGAAGAATTGGAAAAAATGCGGGAAGAACAAAAAGCCCGCAATTTTGCCCCCCGTTACGATAATCGTCATCGTTATCTCACCCCCGAACAACAAGCTCAATTCGAGCAAGGGGGGAGAAAAGCAGTAATTCGTTTTATTATTGACGATGATCGAGAAATTATTTGGCAGGATTTAATCCGGGAAAAAGTTATCTGGAAAGGTAGTGATTTAGGGGGGGATATGGTGATCGCTCGTACCTCGGAAAATGGGGAGGAAAACTTCGGTCAGCCTCTCTATAATTTAGCGGTAGTTGTTGATGATATCGATATGGAAATTACCCATGTTATTCGTGGGGAAGATCACATCGCTAATACGGCTAAACAAATTCTTTTATACGAAGCTTTGGGGGCAAAAGTGCCGGAGTTTGCCCACAGTCCTTTGATCTTAAATCAGGAGGGTCGCAAGTTATCTAAACGGGATGGAGTCACTTCGATCGATGATTTCCGAAAACTGGGTTTTCTGCCGCAAGCTTTGGTTAATTACATGACTCTCCTCGGTTGGACTCCTCCCGATTCCACTGAAGAAATTTTTACCCTTGAAACGGCCGCAGAAGTGTTTAGTTTAGAACGGGTAAATAAAGCGGGGGCAAAATTTGACTGGACGAAATTGGATTGGATTAATAGTCAATATCTTCATCGTTTAACCGGTGAGGAATTAGTGCCTTTACTTCTCCCTTACTGGCAAGAAGCAGGGTATAATTTTGATGCTGAAACCGATCGAGCTTGGTTGATCGGTTTGGCTACTCTCATCGGTCCGAGTTTAACTCGTTTAAGCGATGCTGTCGCTGAAAGTCGCTTACTTTTAACCCCTGTGGCGAATTATAATCAGGAGGCTTTGAGTCAATTACAATTAGAGGGAGTTAAGGATATTATCAAGGATATTCTCGCCGCTATTACTCCCGATTTGACCGGAGAAGCTGCTAAGGGAATTGTGGAGACAACCACTAAAACCCATCGGGTTAAAAAAGGTCTGGTGATGAAGTCTCTACGCGCTGCTTTGATGGGGGAGTTACACGGTCCGGATTTAATGCAGTCTTGGCTACTTCTCAATCAAAAAGGTTGGGATCTATCCCGTCTTCAGCAAGCAGTAAATAGTTAAATTGATTGGCTATCAGTTATCAGAAAATTTCTTGTATATTAGGGTTGACAAATGCCCTAAGATTGCTATATACTTTCTAGTATAATGGGAATCCGTGTCGCCCTGCATACCCTGCTCGTGATCGATTGACCAGTATTAAAGTTAAAAACCCGGAGGTGGGTCAAACTTCCTGCTAGGGGGACTGAGGGGACAGGGGCGGATTTTTCCCCTAGCTGTCAGGGACGATCTAGAAACTTTCTTAATTTTTAGGCATTATCCGCAACTTTTCCCTAAATATAGATTTGTTAATCTCCTGACAAAAACCTATGGGTGAAAAAAAACGAATTGGAATTCTCACCAGTGGTGGCGACTGTGCGGGTTTAAATGCCGCCATTCGTGCCGTTGTCCACCATGCCAGTGGCAATTATGGCTGGGAAGTGGTGGGTATTCGAGAAGCAACTAACGGATTAGTTAGCCGTCCCCCCAAAACCACGATCTTTGATATTGAAGGAGTCGATCGCCTGTTAGTGATGGGGGGAACGATTCTCGGTACTACCAATAAGGGGGATCCCTTCGCTTTCCCGATGCCGGATGGAACCCTGATCGATCGCTCTCAGGACATCATCGACGGCTATCATAGTCTGGGACTGGATGCCCTGATCGGCATCGGTGGCGATGGTAGTCTGGCGATTTTGCGCCGTATCGCCCAACAGGGAGGCATTAATCTGATCGGTATCCCCAAAACCATCGATAATGATGTGGGAGCTACAGAAGTCTCCATCGGCTTCGATACAGCTACTAATATCGCCACAGAAGCCCTCGATCGCCTCCATTTTACCGCCGCTAGTCATAACCGGGTGATGATTCTAGAAGTTATGGGTAGAGATGCCGGCCATATCGCCCTGGCTGCCGGTATTGCGGGGGGGGCTGATATCATTCTCATTCCCGAAATTCCCTACCGATTAGAGAAGGTCTGCGAGAAGATCCGGCAACGGCAGCGTATGGATAAACAGTTTTCTCTGATTATTGTCTCCGAGGCTGTGCGTACCGAAACTGGCAATCGCTTAGTGCAAAAGGAAGCCCTAGGGGAAGATCGTCTCGGGGGTATCGGTCGCTATTTAGCCGAAGAAGTTGCCAGGGAAACCGGGGCCGAAACGAGAGTGACTTTCCTGGGCCACATTCAACGGGGGGGCATTCCTTCTCCGATTGATCGCTTACTGGGGGCGGCTTTTGGCGTGGCGGCCGTAGATTTGATCGCCAGGAGGGAATTCGATCGCATGGTGGCCTGGCAAAATCGGCAAGTGGTCAGTGTTCCCATCGAGGAGGCGATTAAAACCTATCGCGTCGTCGATCCCGAAGAAACTTTAGTCAAAACCGCCAGGGGTTTGGGTATTTGTCTAGGGGATTGAGATTAAATCTAGGGGAATCGGTGCGAGAATTAACCCTTAAGTATCGCCCTTTCCCCACCGATTAAAATTACCCCTCAAATAAAGAAGTTATTTCACCATTAAGATAACTGCTGTAATTAACTTCCGTTATGGCATAAAATTACAATATCTATTAAATTTTACCCTATCGGTACAAAAAATCTTTTTCTACCACAAGAAACTACTTTTGAGCAATTAATTAATAAAATTTAATAAGTAGAAGCACAGGCAAAAAATAAAACCCCCTCAACTGACTGAATGAAGGGGCATTTATGGTATTTTTGTCAGCAATTTAGCCTACTTTTATGGTTTGAGTTTGCGCTTGAGGGTTGAAGCTGCGCCGAGAGTGCCGAGAGCTAGGAAGCTGAGGGTTGAGGTTGGTTCGGGAACTGGTGGAATCTGTGTCTTCAGGCTAAGAATAAAGCTTCCACCATCCCCAGCAAGTGTTAGGCTAGGATTTCCCCTTAGCTTAATGTTCAAGGCGGAAAAAGTCCCCAATAACTCCACAGAACCGTAAGCGGAACGAGTACCAGTAGTCGGAGGGGGAGTGAAGGGAGAAAGACCAACGCCAGTAAACGGATTCGCATCGGCGATGATTTTGTTCGTGGTATCGACTGTTAAGCCATCGCCGCCACCACCGTTACCGCTCACTAAATTGAGTGCGATCGAACCATTGCTCGGATCAGAAAAATCATAGATCATCCCGTCAAGATTGGCAACGTGAAAGGTGGGATTGGTCACGGGCGAGCTAAACTGAATCTTTAAAGTCGCAGTCTGGCCAGTCTGATTAAACATTGTATAACCTACCCGATCACCTAAACTTTGGGATGGAGTATAGATGCTGCTGTAGCTGTATTGAGGGGTAGTATTATCGATTGTTGTTCCTTCCCAACTTGTTGGGTTAATACCTGCAATCGTAAAGTTAGGTCCGCCACCAGCGAGTATAGAACCTGTAACGTTCACTCCCCCTAGGGTTCCCGCGAATGTTCCTGTGCCAGGTCCCCCAGAGGTAAAGGTATTCAAGTCAAGGAAAACTACTGCTGCTTTCGCTTGGGGGGTCGCAATGAAGATACTGCTTGTGAGCGCAGTGATGGATAACAGTGAAACAAATTTCATTTTTTAGTGGTTTTAAGATAAACGCCACAAACTATACACACTTATCCCCCCCCCGTTGTATCAAAAGCTACAATTTAATAAATCTTTACATTCTTCTCCCTAGTCCCTCGCCTTCGGGAGCGATAGGTTAGCATAGAGTGGGTGAAAACAATTTTTCTCCATTGATTTCGGGTATCTCATGCGTATTCAATGGGATGAAGCCAAACGACAGCGAGTTTTAACAGAACGTGACATTGACTTCACTCGGTTAAACGATCTGCTTTACCTATAATGTCGGCTTGAAGGCTCTCGGTTTCACCTCGGAGATGAAAAGTTCCGCCAGCATAGAACAGCACTTCGACAGGCTCAGTGACACGAAGCACGACTAAGAATAACTCTAATCTATAGTTGCCAATTTAATTTTAGTATGCTAGAGTAGTTTGCGTGGTAGGTCGATAACGCAAAATGTTTGTTTTAGAGTAC
>NZ_JASJFB010000776.1:0-26057 GCF_030065455.1 Microcystis sp. M53602_WE12
CCCTTTTAAAATAAGGCTTTTGACCTGTTAAAATCCGATGTTCATGCTGCGAAAATCCGATTGGGACTCTCAAAAACCTTGCATTATCCCTCTCGTAGTACATAAATTGGTACAAAAAAAAGAGGGCAACAAAGCCTGAAATGACCAGCTACTGACTCCTGACTCCTGACTCCTGACTCCTAACCCCACCAACAAACTTTTTCAGCAAACCCTAATTAGTTGATGGGCGGCGCTACTTAGTGGGGATTCGTTGAGTGTGTACCAAAGCAGAGTATGGGTATCGATTAGACATTTCAATGCAGATACTCCGCAAAGTCTTGTAAGTGTTCTTCATCATCGGCCACGATGGTAATCATTCCTTTACATAGGCCAGGCCCCGGACGTTGGGGAGATGTGGGGGTTTGCCCGATTAATTTGGCTAGTGGGAGATTATTATCGGTAATCAACAATTCTTCCCCGGGTTTGAGATTGTATATCAGTTCGGGCAGTTTGGCTTGAGCTTCTTGGAGAGAGACAATCATAATTTTACGGCAAGCGCGAAGATGAAAGGACTTTCTAGGCCGATAATTTCTCGATTCTAACCGATCGAAGCCCGGAAGGTGTAGGCGAACCGAAAACCTTCTCCATTAAGGACCGGTGTTAAACTGATTAATCATGCTGGTGTCTAGAATTGACCTATGCCGAACTTAACCTTAAGCAACGAACAAGTTATCGACTTATTCAAACAACTCCCCGAAGCACAGCAACGGGAAGTTTATAAAATTCTCATCCTCAGTCAGTCGGATCGATGGGAATCCTTGTCTAATTACGCCATTGACAAAGCTCGAATCGTAGCCAAAGAACGCGGCTATGATTGGAATACCATGACGGAAGAAGAAAAAGAAGAGTTTATCGATGAAATCGTTCACGAACCATCATAATATCGACCGAATTACAAAGGAGCATATTTTACCATAAATATTACCTTATCTCCCGAATTAGAACAATTAATTAACTCTCAATTAGCGACAGGGAAATATAATAGCGTTGAAGATTTATTGAAAGACGCTTTGTTAAATTTGGCGGACAAACAAAACCGTCAGGCTTTAAGCAAAAAAGTTAAAGAACTCTTCGATAAAACTCAATCCTTACCCGGCGTTCAGGATATTACCGAAGAAGAGATCGCCGAAGAAATTGAAGCGTACCGAAGAGAGGACTTAAAAGAAAAATGGGCTAAATGGTTTCAAGAAGTTGAAGAAATGGAATTGACCGCCTCTGAAATTAGTGAAAAGGACTAGGAAAATCTTTTGATGGATAAATATAAACAACAGGGATTGATCCTATGATCCTGTGCGATACTGCCCCTTTATTCTGTTCGGTAGATAAATCTCAGCCACGACATCAAGCAGTTAAAATTTTGATCGAGAATGAGTCCTCTTATCTAATAACAACTTGGGCTTGTTTTACCGAATCCATGTATCTCTGCTTGCAACGTGGGGGATGGTCGATGCAAGCTCAACTCGGTAAATTGCTATTGAAGAAAATGGTACGGTTAGCCTCGATCGAAGAAAAAGATTATCCTCGATTACTGTCACTGATGGAAAAATATAAAGATCGCCCAATGGATTTAGCTGATGCGACTTTAGTCGTAACGGCTGAGAATTTAAAAATCAAACGAATTTTAACCTTCGATTCCGATTTTTTCTCGGTCAGCATCATTTAATCTGGTCATTGTCCTTGCCTCTGTTGATCAATTTCTTCTTCCTTTATATCCTGTTTTCAGTATTTCTGCAAAACTGAGATGCCCCCTCAGAAAATCGGGGCAGATTTTTTTTTTGCTACTCCTTATCATTCTTGGGAGAGGGGGATTAAACGAGCATAATAAGGGACTCTTAAGACAATTCTTGCCCAAGAAGACGAATTTTAAAATCCTGAAGCCAAAGGAGGTAGAAAGAACCCTAAACTTAATTAACAATCGAGGTGGCTCCATAACAGCTTAAGCTAGAGCTAGTAAATATAAATAGCACCCTGTTGATTGATGTTAAAGGTGGTATAACCGGGGGTACTCCCCGGAACTTTGGTGACAGTAATCGTGACTAAATTATCATCATTGACCTCTACGGCATAGATTAAACTAGAAGAATAGGGATCTGCGGCGGCATTAGCCCGATTAATCAGAATATATGCTGGAATTACCAAACCTCTTAGGTTTGTCTCCGTACCTGGAGATAATAATTGGGGAGAGGAATTAATATTGGCCGATAGGTCATAATTGAGGTCAATATCGGTTTGATTGATGATTTTAATCTCCACGGGACGACTCGTATTCACCCTAGCAACAGGCTGCCAAGGACCGGGTTGAAAGGTGGTAGCGGGGGGATTTTGAGCGGGTAGAGAGGGGGGAAAAGCTAATCCCAGACTGAAGACGAGGGAAAGAGTTAAAAAGCGATCGCATTTCATAGATGAATCCTAGTCTAAGGTTTTCATCCTATTTTAGGGAAGTATCTCCAGTGTTTTATACTTGAGTAGAAGCTTTTGAAATTGTCTATAGCAGTGAGTGATCAGCTATCGGGGGAAGATCCTAAGCTTCCCCGATTTTGCTCTATAAACAAGGCTAAATACACCTTTTTTTCTCTAGAAGTTTCCCTAGTAACCCCTATCAACGGTTTAATTTAGGTTGAGATTGATTATATGCCTACCATCGACATATCGGGAGTATCCCACAGTTACGAGTTATTTTCGCCCCGAGCGGATAAACCGGTTTTAGTCTTTATACACGGTTGGCTGCTGAGTCGTCACTACTGGCAGCCTTTGGTAGATATTCTCTCCCCGGATTATCCCTGTCTAGTCTATGATCTCCGGGGCTTTGGCGACTCCCAAAAAATCACCTCTAACAGTCCTCCTAGCAGTTATAACCTTGAATCCTACTCCCAAGACGTTATTACCCTTCTTAACCGCTTAAACCTCGATGCTGCTTGGTTAGTTGGTCATTCCCTCGGTGGTAGTGTTGCTTTGTGGGCCGCGGATAGCTGTCCTGAAAGGATTAAAGGGGTAATCTGTATGAATGCCGGCGGTGGCATCTATCTAAAGGAGGAATTTGAGCGATTTCGGGAAGCCGGAAGACAGATTTTACAGAGAAGACCGCCTTGGTTGCCCCGTGTTCCCTTTATTGATGTTTTATTCTCGCGGATGATGGTCAAGCAAACCCTAGGTAAAAAATGGGGCAAACAGCGCGTGATTGATTTTGTCCGGGCCGATTACCAAGCGGCCCTAGGGTCACTTTTGGAAACCACCACTATCAGCGAAGTTCATCTTTTACCCCAGATTGTCTCCCGTCTCCCGCAACCGGTCTATTTTCTGGCGGGGAAAGAGGATAAGATTATGGAAGTTAAGTACGTTAACCATCTGGCCAGTTTTCATCCTTTGTTTGAAACTGGCAGCAACGTCATTGAGTTATCCGATTGTGGTCATTTTGCTATGCTGGAACAAACAGCAGCGGTGGCCCAAAAGATGATGGCTATTTTACATCAGCATCGCAGTTAGAACCTTTAGGTAAGCGCATTCTTGAACTTTTCCAACAGTTTCTTAACTCCACAAACAGTGAACTAATACTAAATCCGTTGAGTATAGGCTACTTAAGTAGGTAGGCACAATTATTTGTAGGATGGGTTAGCGGTAGCGTAACCCATGCGGGCGTTGGGTTTCATGCTTCAACCCAACCTACGTTCTAAATCCGTTGAGTATAGGCTACTTATGAAGACAGGCAAAAGGCACTCATGCAAAAGGCAAAAGTGGAAATAAATAATCAGTCTTTAATAACTGGATTTAGTGTAAAAACTCAAATCTGATCCCCGATAGCTGTCTGGGAGTCTCCTACTTAGGGTTGGCTGAATAAATGTGAAATATAGACGAGGTAAGGGTTTTAGATGCCTGTTTCGCTCCCACAGGTGCAAGATTTTGAGAGAATCGTGGTTCAAAACCTTGCATCTTCGGGGCGAAGCATTTCGGATAGGAAATCTACGGTTTCAGCGATAGGTTATGCCCGAATGCTTCGCCCCTACTTTTTCAGCAGACCCTACTTAATGTCTTAGGCCATAATTAAAACTCAATAACTTTAACCAGAGGCGAGGATTGTCTTTTTCTAGCCAGCTTTGGGAGTTTTTTAACCATTGGGAAACCCAGGGACCGAAAAGCAGATTTTTGACTCCATCAAGGCTAAAATCGAGATAGGAACCCAACCAACGAATTAAATCCTGACTGCCAGCCATTTCTGCTATCCATAACAGTAAAGCGGGGTTTTTTCTGGCCGCTTTAATTGCTAAACGGCTAAAGGTCAACCAATCGGTTTTATCCTTAATAAAAGTTTCGGAAATCTCCGGCGGTTCGTCGGCCAATAAACCGAAAAATGTGTTTAACATGGCGTTAATTCTTTGGGGTGGTAAGGTTTTTCCCGTGGGAACCATCATTCCTTTAGAAAATAACCAAGTTACCGCCACATTACTTTGATAGGCCCGCACGTTTTCTAGGTCTTTAGCTGTTAGTAAATCGTGTTTCAAGGCCAGATCCAAAAGATGGGTTAAGCGCTCTAAATTACGCACCAAAGAACCGAACCCAGTAAAAATTAAGGGTGATTGCAGGGAGGCGGCATCACCGATGGCTAAAATGCGATCAAAGGAGACAATTCGATCTTTTTTCCCTGTGCTAAAATGCCCCGGTATATAACCAAAGGTGGGTTTTTTCCAAGTTAATTTTTCTGGGTCACACTGTCGATATTCGGGTAAAATAGTAAAGAAATCTTCGTACATTTCCAACAGAGAACCGGGGTTATCGGGATGGACTTGATGATAGTGAAATAGATAGAAAGTTAATTCTCTTCCTTCCCCCGGAAATAATTCCCAAATTAATTGCCTACCTTTAGAAATATCGCCATGGGAATTTAAGACATCGCCATAGTGAGAATCCCACACCACCGGATCGAATCCTTCTACTACTGCCCCCACCGTCGGACAGACACTATCAAAGGCACGCACTCCGTTTAATTGCCAGGCAATGGCAGAAGCGGAACCCATAGCATCAATCAATAAACGACCTTTTATCTGTTGAATTTCTCCACCATGATTAAGGGTGACAGTAACACTATTAGCAGTAATATCAGCCTTAATAAATTCGGTTTGATCGAGAATTTTACCGCCATAATCCTGTATTTTTTTACCGCAGGATTGCAGCAATTTATCGGAATTAATGGCGATATTTAAAACCGTGGGAGTATGGAGAATCTCCGCCTTCAGATGGGGTGGATTATTGCCATCAAAAAACTTATTAAAGCCATCGATGTATTCTTGGAAGATTAATTCCTCGAATTCTTCGGCAGTAAATAAGCCTAAATTAATTAAACTTTGAAACTCCGATCGAGAGATATTCCATTCCCGATTCATCCGTCCGAAAGGTAGTCTTTCTACTAAGAGGACTCGATAACCTAATTTGGCCATCTGTGCCGCATGAATTGCCCCCAAGGCACCACCAATATAAATTAAGTCGTAGGTGATGGGATGATCATTTTCCTCACTACTAGAGAAAATTACTGGCTGCGGTTGTTGGGGATTTTTGGCACTGTCGCGCCAACGTTTTTCCCACCAATACAAACGTTCTAAGTCTGCCTCTCCTTGGGGCATTTTGCGGAAGTAGTGAACCGTTAGGGGATAGTCCGCTTCTAAATCTGTAAAAATTGAGTGATTTTTTTGATCGATGTTTGGTATCGTGCTAAACTGCGGCGGAAAACGCTTTTGTAAAGCTCGATCGAGCTGCCGAGTCAGGGATGTTTCTTGATCATGCGATCGCTCACCCCAGCGGAAAACTTTTAAATAAGTAGTCCGTTGCAGCGTCCAGACAAAAATCGATAATTCGATCGCCTCCGATAAGCGCAATCTCACCCCGTTAGGTGTATTTGTCTTGACACCGCTTGCAGGTTGCCAATCGGATTGTAACCACTGACAAACGGCGATCGAGTCGGGAGTCGGAATTTCTCTGTAAAGTATCTCTCTCATCTTGATTTAGCTATTACACCTAAAAATCGTCTGATTACGCTAGACTACACAAAAAGTTTTCTGAAAAAAGTTTAAAAAACTTTACATACCTAGATTAATACACAGCCAGGACCATCTGATTATGAATTATCCCATCCCGACTACCCCCGAAGAAATTGCCGCCCTCCGACAGCGCCCCGTGGACGAGGAGATGATCGCTGCCGTGATTGCGGGAATTATCAGAATGGCCCGCGCTCAGGGTCAATCTCTCGATGATCTGACTGAAGAAATTCTCGCAGAAGACCCGATTTTAGATCAAGTGCAACGACGTTGGTTAAGTCAGCTTTTGACTAATGCTTGGCAAAATTTAGCTGGATGGGTGTAATTGAGCGATGGAATGGCTAACAATCACTCTCGCTAGTGTTTTGACCCTGTTAACTCCCGCAGGGGCAATTATTGATACGGTTTTAGCCCATACCCTTCGCTCCCAAGTCCAAAAAGTGGAACAATTAGCCGTCAGGGTCGATAATACTCCCAATTATCAGGCTCTGCAAGGCAAAATCGATCGAGTTCGCATTTCTGCACGGGGAATTTATCCCCTTGCTGATGTTCGCATTGAGAAGATCGAGCTAGAAACTGAGCCAATTAGCCTCGATTTGCGGCAATTACAGCAAAAAAACAGCAGTTTAGCCGCCGCACTGCGCCGACCGGCTGCGGGAGCATTGCATCTTGTCCTCACGGAAACTAATGTTAATCAAGCTTTACAATCGGCAGCGGTCAAAGAACAAATTCAGACCCTGATTAATAATCTGATTCCCTCTAGGGAAGAATCGAGCAGTACAAAATATAAACTTAGTCAAGCAAATTTTAATTTTCTTAATAATAATCGAGTCACCCTCAGCCTGCAGCTAGAGACACAACGGCCAGACGAACCAGCAGCCACCCTCAATCTGAGCTTAGAAGTGGGATTTAAGCTAGTGCAGGGGCGAAAAATCGAGCTTATTGACCCCACAGCCACTCTTAATGGTCGTCGCATCTCCTCGCGCCTTCTCAAGGGGTTTGCCGAGGGTATATCCACCCAGTTAGATTTAAAAAACTTCGAGAAACAAGGAATTATCGCCCGCCTTCTCCAATTGCAGATCGACGATGATAAGCTGAGTATAGCCGCCTTTGGCAGCATCAAGCCTCGATCGGGGAACCCCAATTAAATTTAACGGTCGGAAAACAGGAGATCGGAAGTGGGAATTATGAATTATCAATTATGAAGTGGGGTGGTGGGGAAGTGGGGAAGTGGGGAGACCACTTCGTGCGCGTTGCGGGGGGAGAATAAAAGCGTTCGACTGCTCACTTAAAACTGATAACTGCTCACTTAAAACTTAAAACTTAAAACTGATAACTGATAACTTAAAACTGATAACTGATAACTGATAACTAATAACTGAATTATGCCTAGTTCTCGCTCTAGTGATAAAATCTCTTTGCCTTGGATAATTGGTATCGGCCTCGCTTTATTTACTGCTGGTGGGGCCACTGCTTGGTTTGCCGTCCATCACCTATCTTCCTCCCAGAAAACCAGCGAAAACCCGATTGAATCTCCCACTCCAGCGCCGATAAGTCAATCACCAATTGTTGAACCGGTTTCTCCCGGTCCAGTGGAGACAAGTCCAACAGCAACTCCTGCAGCTATTCCTGTTAGGGAAACTCGACAGGTTTATTGGTTAAAAGTGACCGATACGGGTAATCAATTAGTCACCCAAGAAATTACCGTTCAAAAAGCGGATAGCGACGACCGAGAGTTAACAGCAGTATTGAAGATTCTATTAGCTGGTCCAAGTAATCCTCAGGACATGACTACTATTCCCCCCGGTACTAAATTACTGGATTTAAAAGTAGATAAAACGGGAATTAAGATTAATCTCTCGCGGGAGTTTGGCAATGATGATGGTTCTGATATGTTAATCGGTCGTTTGGCACAAATCATCTATACTACTACTACCGAGGATCCCAATGCCAAAGTCTGGATTCAAGTGGAAGGAAAACCCCTAGAATTATTAGGAGAAGGCCACGGTATTGAAGTTGCCCAACCGATGACTCGTAAGTTTTTTGAGGAGAATTATCAATTGTAAGTTTTCCGCGCATTTCAATTGTTTGTTGCGATAGCAAATTGAGGTTAACTAGGGGGATTACTGGGGGGATAGGGAAAAAGAATTGGATAGGGAAGTTTAATTCCTTCTTGCTGATAGCGTCGGTGTAGGAGTTTAATAAATTCGTGTTTAATGGTGAGATGTTGAAAAAATTCTTCTTCTATCACCTTGAGATAAACCGTCAGCACAATGCTATAGTAATCGAATTTATGATAACGAATAAAGGGTTGATAGTCACCGAGGTTAGGTTGCAATAACTGGGCGATTTCTTGCATGACTTCTAGGGTAACTTTTTCGACTTTTTCTAAGTCACTATCGTAACTAATGCCCACTTCCACGGGAACCAGGAGGGAGTGATCTGGTAAACTATAGTTACGGAAACTAGAAGAAATGATCTGAGCATTGGGAATAACCAAAAGATTATTGGTAATTTCTTCGATGACTGTGCATCTTAAATCCACATCTCGCACATAACCAGCTTCTCCCGTTCTCAGTTCAATATAATCTCCCGGTCTAACTTTTTTGGAAGTGATAATATTAATCCCTGACATTAAATTAGCTAGGGTATTTTGGAGAGCTAAACCGAGGGAAACACCCCCAATACCCAAGGCAGTAAGCATGGGAGTTATCGAAATGCCAATCGAGCTTAAAATCAGCAAAAAACCGCAGCTAAAAATCAGAACTTTGGCGAGAAATTCAAATAGGGAAGTTAGGGAAGAAATGCCATCATCTCCCGTGGTATAAACTCGTAATATTTCCACGGATAATTGAGCAACAACCCAAGTAGCCGAAGCTAAAAAAGCCACTAGCAGCAATTTTTGGCTCAGGAGAATGAGGGAGGGAAAGAGGGGAAGATTGGGAAGGGAGAGGGCAATATTTAAACCCAAAAGTCCGAACCAAAGTATGCTTAATCCACGAAGGGAACGTAAAACCCCTTCCGAGAAACGCAGGTTTTTTTCTCTGGCAATCGATAAAAGTTGACTGACAACGCGCTGTTCTACGAGCCATCCCAACAGCAGGAAACTGAGGATGATGGTGATAGGTAAGATAATATAGGGCCAATCTTCCAGTCTGGTTAATAGGTTCATTGCTAGAGGGTTAGAAAAAGATGCAGTTTTGTCTTATATTATTCTCCATTTGCCTATCTCTAGCAGGAGCGGTGGAATTTTGGGGCAAAAAGTTGCAAAATGTAAAGAGAAACTCACCTTTCCTTCGGCGGCCTTCGTGAATAGTCAGTTATTTAAACCAAAATTCGGGCTTTATCGATTCTTAATGGTTATAATCGTGGTTTTGTTCTTGATTAGCACCTATTTAATCACCTTTCATCTGGCTAAGATGTCGGATCCCTACATTAAAGAGGTGTTATCCCTACAAGGTAATGTCAGTCGCGGTTACGAAATCTTTCAAATTAACTGTGCTGCTTGTCACGGTCAGTTTGCTGATGGCATCGTCGGACCGAGTTTAGAGGACGTTTCCCATCGCAAATCGAGAATTAGTCTGATTGAACAGGTAATTAGCGGTAAAACCCCGCCAATGCCCAAATTTAAGCCCGATACTCAAGCTATGGCCGATTTATTGGTTTATTTAGAAAATATTTCAAAAAACTGACTTGAAAGAGGGTGTGGGGTGTGGGGAAGTGGGGAAGTGGGGAATGGGGGAATGGGGAATTTCAACTAAAACCCTAAAACCCTAAAACCCTAAAACCCTAAAACCCCAAAACCCTAACACCCTAACACCCCCCGCAACGCGCACGCAGTGACCACCCCAAAACCCAACCCCTGAGCGACTGATAAATTTTACTTATATAGAAAAATTTTGCTTCTATTTGGGTACGCTAGTAGAGACACTTAACGATAAATACTTATGTCTTGGCATTCCCAAGTTGAACCGGCAATTATCCAAGGGGATTTCTGGCAAGTTAGCCAGTTTTACGAAGAACTGATAGAAAGAGAACCCCTAGAAATTAGTCATTATTGGTATTTAGGATTAGCCTATCTTTTAGAAGCTAGGGAAGAAGAAGCACAAACTACTTGGTTATTCGTCCTCAGTCAAGGGGATGAAGGGGAAATGACTGCGTGGACAGCAGATTTAGTCAATATTTTGGATGGGGAAGCGCGAAGACAATTAGAGTTAGGCAATTTAGAAACCAGTTGGTTAATTCGAGGACATATTCGCGAGATTAGTCCCGATAATGTTGATAATTTACTGCGGTTTATTTTATTAGCAATTAATTTGAATTATTTTGAAAAAGAGCAGTTAAAAACTTGGTTATTTGTCGATGTGTTAAAAACAAATGATTGCCAGAGTATCGAGTTAAGTTTATTAGCAGAAGTTTTAGAAAAATTTCTCGATTATCAGATACCAGAAACTGTCCCTTACTTAGAGGCAATATTTCAATCTAACTGTCAGCGACAAACTTTCATCAAAGTAGTAGAAGCTAAAGTAACTTCTCTAACCATGAATAATAAACCATTGGCTATTGATATTATTAATGCTTGTTTAGCAGTGGAACCAGAGCAAATTTATCTGTTAGCTGAACTTTATCAATGTTATTTTGATAATCGAGATTTTGCCGATGCTATCCAAGTAGCTAATCAATTAAAAACAAGTTGTCAAGGGTTGCCTTCTCAAGCTGTAGCTGATTTTATTGCTCTTTATGTCAAATTATTTAGTGGTAATTGGGTCGATATTAAGGCAGATATTGAAGAATATGCAGAATCCTTGCAAAAAAGTATCACTAATCGAGAATGTCCAAGATTATTGGATGGACCATGCCTATCAATTGTATCCCCTCTAGTTTACCTAGAAGATAACCCAAGAAAAAACCGTTACATTAATAATTGTGTTGGTCAACTTTTTCAGGAATATGTTCGCAATAATTATAACCGTCATTCTCTGCAAAAATCGACTATTAAAGATGCCAATAAAGTTCTTAAAATTGGCTATATTGCCAATACTTTAGGTAATCATTCTATAGGATTAATCTCTAGATGGTTAATGAAGTATCATGACTATAACCAGTTTCATGTCTCTTTATACCTAGTATCTCAAAAAGAAGATTTTATTACTGAAAATGATTTTAAAAATCGGGTAAATGCTTGCTATAATTTACCGATTAAGCCTCTACTGATTGCTGAAAAAATTAGTCAGGATAATATTGATATTTTGGTAGATTTAGACGGCATCACTAATGAAGCAACTTGTCAAGTCATGGCACTAAAACCCGCACCAATACAAGTGACTTGGTTAGGTTTTGATGCGTCAGGAATTCCTGCAATTGATTACTATCTTGCTGATAATTACGTTTTACCAGCAGATGCACAGGAATATTACCGAGAAAAAATTTGGCGCTTACCTAATTCCTATATTTGTGTGGATGGTGTCGAGGTTGCTTCCCCTTCTCTCCGAAGGGATGATTTAGGGATTCCAGAGGATGCAATTAATTACTTAACCGCACAAACGGGGGTTAAACGTAACCCTGAAACTATTCGACTTCAGCTACAAATTTTAAAGGCAGTTCCTAATAGTTATTTGAGTATTCAAGGGTTAAGTGATGCTAAATCAGTAGAAAAATTATTTTTCAAAGTTGCCGAGGAAGAAGGAATTAATTATGAGAGATTAAAAATCTTCCCCCTCTATCCCACAGGAATTTATCGAGCAAATTTAAGAATAGCTGATGTGGTTTTAGATACCTATCCTTTTACGGGAGGAATGACGACTTTAGATGTGCTGTGGATGGGGATTCCTTTAGTTACAAAAGTTGGTCAACAATGGTCATCGAGAAATAGTTATACTTTAATGGTTAATGCGGGAATTAGTGAGGGTATAGCTTGGAGTGATGAAGAGTATATCGACTGGGGGATTAAGTTAGGTAAGGATGAAAACCTGAGACGCAAAGTTATCGCTAAATTAGATGAATCTAGACAAACTTCCCCGCTTTGGAATGCACGTCAGTTTACTAAAAATGTGGAAAGCGCCTATCGTCAAATGTGGCAAATCTATTGTGAAAGTTAATTAGGGAGAATTAAATTATGTCTTGGCACAATGAAGTTAAAACCGCTTTAGAAAACAATCAATACGATATTGTTAGTCAGTTTTACGAAGAACTGATAGAAAAAGAACCCCTAGAAATTAGTCATTATTGGTATTTAGGATTAGCCTATCTTTTGCAGGCAAAAGAAGAAGAAGCACAAGCTACTTGGTTATTGGTTTTCACTCAAGGAGAGGAACAGGAAACCGAGTCATGGCTGCTAGAATTAAGCAATATTTTAGCTGCCGAAGCTAACCGACAATTAGAGTTAGAAAATCTAGAAATTAGTTGGTTAATTCGTAAACATCTACAGGAAATTAATCCCAGTTATCTCGATAATCTACTGCATTTAACTCTCGTTGAAATTAAATTAAATAGATTTCATCCTCAACAACTGCAAGAATGGCAAATACTAGAATTAATTACTCAGGGTTCAGTTAACTCTCAATTATTGGAACGGGTAGTAATTGCCGTCATACCTTATGCTCATGAATATACCATAGAATTAGTTCGGTTAAGTTTACCCTATCTTGACAATTCTCTAGAATTACTTAATCACGTCATCACTGTCACCCGACACTTTGCTTTTGAGAAATATCAACCTATTTATTCCGTTGACTTAGCGGAAGCTTTTCTTCCCCTTTATCCCGAAAATTTGTACTTAGTAGCTAATTTATTTTGGTTTTATGTCTCTGTCCCTAACTACCAAAAAGCGATAAAGTTTATCAAAGAATTTAAAGATAAAAGCCAAACAATTGATTTAAAAATGTTTAGTCAATCTCTTCTCTTTAATGGTTCTTTACGAGCCTCAAAATGGAATGACATTCCTAGTATTTGTCAAGAGTATAAACACTTAATTAAAAAATTTTTAGAAGAAAAACCCCAAGACATACATCCCTTAGTTCGGGAAGCCTTACTAACAGTTATGAATCCGATTTCTTACTATGAAGATAACCCGAAAGAGAATCGACCGCTTTTAAGTCAGATTGGCAGTTTTTTCCAAGAAACCTACAAAGGAATGCTGGGTTTTAAACAGGAAAGTTTTGAAAAACCTAGAGAAGATAATCCCAATAAAAAACTGAAAATTGGTTACATTGCCCAAAACTTAAAACGTCATCCTGTAGGATTTTTGAGTCGTTGGACTATTAATTATCACAATCGTGAGCAGTTTGATATTCACCTTTATATGGTGAGTCAACCTGTGGATGAAATAACTAAACAATGGTTTTCTAATCCCGCAGATAAAATCTATCATGCTACTGCTGATTCCTTAGCAACCTATCGCAAAATTAAAGAAGATAACATCGATATTCTTGTGGATTTAGATAGTGGTACTGGACCAATGGTTGTCCAAGTTATTGCCTTAAAACCTGCTCCTATTCAAGTTAACTGGTTAGGTTTTGATGGTTCCGGTTTACCCGCAGTAGATTATCTTTTAGCGGATCCTTATGTACTACCAGAAAATGCCCAAGAATATTATCAGGAAAAAATCTGGCGTTTACCTGATGCTTTTGTCGCTGTGGATGGTTTTGAAATAGCCGTTCCTACCCTGCGAAGAGAAGATTTAGGTATTAATAACGATGCGGTTATTTACCTAAGCTCTCAAACGGCAATTAAGCGTAATCCGGCGATGATTCGCTTACAAATGCAAATCCTCAAATCCGTACCTAATAGTTATTTCCTGATTCAAGGAGTTGCTGATGATAATTCCCTCTGGGATTTATTCTGTCAAATTGCCGCAGAAGTTGGGGTAGAAACTAATCGAATTAAGATGCTTCCTCTCTATCAGACGGAAACCTACAGGGCAAATTTAGCCATCGCTGATGTGGTTTTGGACACCTATCCCTTTAATGGTGGTACAACCACCTTAGAAACCCTCTGGATGGGAATTCCTCTGGTGGTTAAGGTGGGGCAACAATGGTCATCACGCAACGGTTATACTTTAATGATGAATGCGGGAATAACTGAGGGTATAGCTTGGAGTGATGAGGAATATGTGCAGTGGGGAATTAAGTTAGGATTGGATAGAAATTTAAGAGAAGAAGTCCGTTGGAAACTCCGAAAGTCTCGTCATACATCTCCCCTCTGGAATGCCAAACAATTTACTAGAGACTTAGAAACTGCTTATCAACAAATGTGGAATATTTATTGTCAATCTTAGCGGATAAAAACTATGCAATGGCATCAAGACATACAAACCCATTTAAACGACAACAATTATCAACTGGTGGTGCAGTTTTATGAACAATTAACTGAAAACAATTCTTCGGTCATTGAGGATTATTTTTATCTAGGATTAGCCTATCTTTTACAAGATAGAGAAGAAGACGCACAAGCTACTTGGTTACTGGTGTTGAGTCAAGCAGCCGAATCAGAATTATCGGGGTGGATAGAAACTTTAACTCAAATCTTAGATGCAGAGGCAACCAGACAAGAAAATTCCCAAAGACTAGAGACAAGCTATCTAATTCGATTGCATCTACAAAACCTTAATCCTAGTTTTTTAAATAATCTCCTGCATCTGATGGAATTAGAAATACAATTCCAAAATTTTGCTATGGAAAAGTGCAATGATTGGTGTGTATTTGAACTGTTAGAGAATACAGCTACAGCAGCAATTAATCTTGATTTACTGCTGCGAGTGACGGAAAAAGTTTTAATCTACCCCTGTACTGATACCATCCACTTTTTAGAATTAGCAGCCTTACATATCAATAATCCAGAAATAATTGCGGCCAAGGTTATCTCAGCAATTGTCAATTATGCTTATCAACAAAAACAAAGTGTATTTGCCATTAATTTAGTAGAACTTTGTTTGCGCTTTCTACCAGAGGATTTATACTTACAAAATAGTTTGTTTAATCTTTATAAAACCACCACTGTTGACTATAAAAAATCTCTAGAAATTGCCGAAAATTTTTATAAAAATTGCCAGACAACTACTGAAAAGCTCTTGGGAATTTCTCTAGTGATTGGTATTTTACAAGCTAAGGGAGACTGGGGAAATTTACCTAAATTTATCGATGAATTAATACAACTAATCGAGGGACAAATTAATGCCAAACAATTTAATGCACGTCCCTTTATTATCGACTCTATTTTAGGAGTTACTATCTGTCTTCCCTACTATCAAGATAATCCGAAAATTAATCGCTATTTACAAAGTAAACTAGCAGAAATTTTTCAAGCAGATGTAAGAACCCGCTACAACTACATTGCTCCTGTTTCTTCTCCAAAATCTCCAGCAAGAAAAATAAAAATTGGTTATATTGCCCATACTCTCCGTCGTCATTCTGTGGGTTGGTTAAGTCGCTGGTTATTTCACTATCATAATCGAGATAAATTTGAAATTTACACCTATTTTGTCAACCAAGCAGCAGACGAAATTACTGAAAAATGGTTTAAAAATAACTCAGATTATAGCTATAACTTGCCAGCAAAAATTGAACAAATAACTGCCCAAATTCGTCAAGACAAATTAGATATTTTAGTGGATATTGATAGCTTAACCAATAATACAACTTATCTAGTAATGGCTTTAAAACCAGCACCGATACAAGTAACCTGGTTAGGATTAGATGCGTCGGGAATCCCTGCTATTGATTATTTTATTGCCGATAACTACGTTTTACCCGAAAATGCTGAAGAAATTTATTCAGAAAAAATCATCCGACTTCCTAACTCTTATTTATCCGTGGATGGTTTTGAAGTGGGTGTTCCCACTAGGAGAAGAACTGATTTAAATATTCCCGATGATGCTATTATTTATCTGACCGTGCAATCGGGATTAAAACGCACCTTAAACATGATTTTTCTGCAATTGCAGATTCTCCAACAGGTTCCTAATAGCTATCTTTTAATCAAAGGTTTTGCCGACAAAGAAACCATTCGAGAATTATTTCTCAAAAGTGCCGACGAATTGGGAATTAGTCAAGATAGATTAAGATTTTTGCCCAATGATTTCAATGAGGAAACCCATCGCGCTAATCTAGTAATTGCTGATATAGTTCTCGATACCTATCCCTATAGTGGTGCTACCACAACCCTAGAAACCCTCTGGATGGGGATTCCTTTAGTCACTAGGGTTGGTGAACAATTTGCAGCCCGCAATAGCTATACTTTTATGAAAAATGCCGGCATTAGTCAGGGTATAGCTTGGAGTGATGAGGAATATGTGCAGTGGGGAATTAAGTTAGGATTAGATGAAAATTTAAGGGAAGAAATTCGTTATCAATTACGTCAATCTCGTCATACATCTCCCCTCTGGAATGCCAAACAATTTACCAGAGATTTAGAAACTGCTTATCAACAAATGTGGAATATTTAGGGTGCATCTCATTTTTGTCAATCTACTAAGTTGGGATTTTTAAGGGAAAACTCTCTTTTAAAATTGGGCTTTACTTCCGATTTTATCGCTCAATCCAAGCTTTTGGGGGGTTCTACCCCCCAAACCCCTAGGGTTGATTCATAGTAGGGTTGATTCATGAATCAACCCTACCCAAACCCCCCGTTGGGGGCGTGGCGCCGCCCCCAAACCCCGGAGCGCATTAGTTTTTCGGTGGGCTGCTTACAGGTAGTTGTTAATACTTTTGTACGCATTTGAGAGTGACTGATAATTGCTGATTGTCGGTATTTTTGCAAATGTGAGATGCAGCCTTCCTACCTTCTCCCCACACCCCACACCCCGCTCCCCTGGTGTTAGGCCCAGAGAAACCCTAATAGCTAAAGAAACTGCGCGATTAGATACCAAAGTCCTTCACAGATAGAAGATAATCAATATTTATCAGTATTGGAAGCCTTCAGCATGGTTCATTTAACGCCCAATCCTAGCTATAGTTTAAGTCTCAAGATAGAAATCCCCAATCAAGCGGGAACCTTCGCTTCTGTCCTCAATGCGATCGCCGATGTCGGGGGGAATTTAGGGCAAATTTCTCTGATCGAACGCAATTTAAAGATTAGCACCCGCGAGGTGATGGTTGATGCCGCTAGTACCGACCAAGCGGAACAGATTATCGCCGCGGTTAAAGCTCTACCGGATGTTAAACTCCTGAAAGTTTCCGATCGCACCTTCGATCTCCATCGTCGGGGTAAAATCTCCATTGAGAGTCGTATTCCCCTCACCTCCCAAGATGACCTGGCCATGGCCTACACCCCCGGAGTTGGTCGCATCTGCACCGCTATCGCCCACGACCCCGAACAAGTGTACTCATTGACCATCAAGGGCAACACCGTCGCTGTAGTGACCGATGGTAGCGCGGTATTAGGATTAGGAAATCTCGGGCCAGAGGCTGCCCTACCAGTAATGGAAGGGAAGGCAATGTTATTCAAGGAATTCGCCGGAATTGACGCTTTTCCCATCTGTTTAGCCACCCAAGACCCCGAAGAAATCATCGCAACCGTCAAAAGAATCGCTCCGGTTTTTGGGGGTATTAACCTAGAGGATATCGGCGCTCCACGCTGTTTTGAAATCGAGAAACGTCTGCGAGCGGAATTAAATATTCCCGTTTTCCACGATGATCAACACGGTACAGCGATCGTTTCCCTGGCTGCCCTAATTAATGCCCTCAAATTGGTCAAAAAATCGCTTGATACAGTCAAAATCGTCATTAATGGTGCAGGTGCGGCGGGAATCGCCATCGCTACTCTCTTTAAAACCGCAGGAGCCACAGATATAACCCTCTGTGATTCCCTTGGTATCCTCTCCCAAAACCGGGACGATTTAACCCCAGAAAAACAAGCTTGGGCCGTGGCCGCCAGTGGTAAGCTAGGGGATGCTCTTAAAGGCGCTGATGTCTTCTTGGGGGTGAGCGCACCGGGGGTATTGACTCCCGAAATGGTCAAGGGAATGGCTAAAGATGCGATCGTGTTTGCCATGGCTAATCCGATTCCCGAAATTCAACCGGAATTAATCAATGATTTAGTGGCCGTGGTGGCTACCGGACGCAGCGATTATCCCAATCAGATTAATAATGTTCTCGCTTTCCCCGGATTATTTCGCGGGGCCTTGGACTGTCGCGCTAGGGCAATCACCGATAATATGTATCTGGAAGCGGCCAAAGCGATCGCTTCTTTGATCACTCCTGCTAATCTCGATCGAGAGAATATTATTCCCTCGGTTTTTGATAGTCGTGTAGTTACGGCTGTGGCCGCCGCCGTTCAACACGCTGCTCGTCAAGATGGAGTGGCCGGGGAATAATGTAATTATCTTGGAGGAGGGTAAGTAAACCGTGAAACCGATCGATGATATTCCCGAAGCTTTGCGGGACAACCAGTACACAAAAACTACTAATCCTAATGGTCTAATAGCGATCGCAAGCGGTTTACTCGCTCTGGTGGGAACCGGCCTAATTGCCCTAGCAGTCTTGAATCGTCCCCCTGCTACCGTAAAAAAACAGGTTATTAACCCCTCCCCCCTGATTAAAGCCACTCCTAGCCCCATTGAGAACATTCTAGGTCATTTACCCTATGAAGAGGCTCCAGAGACGGAATTAGCCCCTATTACTGGGGATGGTGCTATGCGTTTAAGGAAAGCAGCAGCCAAAGCTTTTATCCAGATGCAGAGTGACGCGAGAAGGTCGGGGGTGATTTTAATGCCGATTTCCGCATTTCGATCGAAAGCAACCCAAGACAAGCTCTTTTTTGAAGTTAAAGAACAACGCAATCAGCAAACCCGCAAACGAGCAGAAGTGAGCGCACCTCCGGGTTACAGCGAACATCATACCGGTTATGCGATCGATATTGGCGATGGTCGCGCTCCCGCAACGAATTTAAGTAGCAGTTTTGCTAATACTGCCGCTTTTCGTTGGTTGCAAAATAACGCTGCCCAGTATAGTTTCGAGTTATCTTTCCCTGAAAATAATCTCCAGGGTATTAATTATGAACCCTGGCACTGGCGTTTTGTCGGGGATAGTCACAGTTTAGAAACTTTTTATAAGGCCCAACAATTAGGAAAACAAAAATAAACGTAGGGTGCGTTAGGCATCCATTGTTTTTAGGGAAAAAATCAAGGTCTAAATATTGCCGTAACGCACCAACTTTTTAGAAAAGCCAACAATTAGGAAAACAAAAATAAGATAACCTTATCGGCAATTGCGTCCAGCATTCGGACAATAACCTATCGCTGAAACCAGAGATTTTCTATCCGAATGCTTCGCCCGTACTTTTTCAACTTTTTAGAAAATCTAACAATTAGGAAAACAAAAATAGGATAACCTTATCGGCGATCGATGGCATTTTCTGGAATTAATTACTAAAATAGGATTATATTGTATTGTGAGTGTTTCTAATATGTCCAAGCCGGTAGAATACTTAACAAATGAGCAAGGGGAACGAGTTGGGGTTTTATTAGACTGGAACACCTATTCTCGATTTGCCAATTCATTAGGACTCGATGAAGATTGTTTGATTGGTTTGAGTGTGGATGAATTAAAAGCGCTGGCAAGTTGTCAATTGTCCCTCGTAGAGCAAACCCGTTTAGATGATTTAGTGACGAGAAATGCAGAATCTTTACTCTGCGCTGATGAAGTAGCTGAGTTAGATGAGTTGTTGGCAAAAACAGATCAATTAACAATTCTTAAAACTCGTGCCAGATATACGCTAAAGTGCTTGGAACAAGGTACGACGGCAGCGTGAGTGTTTATATTCGGATGGGGTTTTCCCGGTCTGACAGGAGAGAGGGATGCAGAAACTCCGATTCTATCTTGTAAGTCATGACCAAATCTTCTTAGCCTACAATTAAAAATAAGCAAGGTAGGGTTGATTCATAGTAGGGTTGATTCATGAATCAACCCTACCCCTGCTAGGGGTTGGGGGGTTGCCTTTTTCCTCGTCTCAACAGGTAATTTAAATACTTGACAGCATCAATGATTGACTGGACTCCCTATCTCAAATCAATCTCGGACTCGGAAAAGTACGCCCAGTGGGAGACATTTTACACCCTCACGGACGTAGAGAGAAAAACACGCCCGTCGAAAACTGCACCTTTAATGGATTTGCAGGTGCAGACGATTGAAAAAGAACCACAAAACCCACAAGAAAGAGCAGAAAGACCAGAAAAACCCGAAAAAGTTTTAAAACTTTTACGCGAATATGCGACTAATCACGTTCTTTTAAAAGGTCGTCCCGGTTCAGGAAAATCGACCGCTTTAGCCAGATTATTATTAGAAGAATCCGTAGAAGCCCAAAGCTTGCGCCTAAATCAACAAAATCAAGCTAAAATCATTCAAATTCCCATTCTCATCGAATTACGCTTGTATGAAACCTCAATTCTTGATTTAATTTTACAATTCCTGAAACGCCATAAATTAATTATTGATAGTAATACCCTAGAAAGTTGGCTGTTAGAAAATCAGAATTTTAGACCATTATTATTATTTGATGGTATCAATGAATTGCCCTCAGATACTGCACGACAGAATTTAAAAAACTTTCGCCAGCAGTATGCAGAAATTTCGATGATTTTCACCACAAGGGATTTAGGCATCGACGACTTAGATATTGAAAAAAAGCTGGAAATGCTCCCCCTGACTGGACGACAGATGCGGGATTTTGTCAAGACCTATTTGCCTGAAAAAGGCGAAGAAATGCTTAAACAGTTGGGAAATCGTCTCAAGGAATTTGGCCAGACTCCCCTACTTTTGTGGATGCTTTGTTCAGTTTTTGATAATAATCAGAACAAAATTCCTGCTAATTTGGGCTTAGTTTTCCGAGATTTTACAAAAGAAATTGACATACGCAAAGGAGTTAAAATTTCAGAGGATTTGCATCTCTGGCAAAATCGACTACTGCAACATTTGGCGTGGACGATGACAACTGGTGAAAACCCAACGGAGATAAAGTTATCTATTTCTAAGAATCAAGCAGAGGAGATATTAATAGAGTTTTTACAGGGCAAAATTTCTTATCCTGATAATACTGCTTTGGAATGGCTAGAAGATTTATTGAAATATCATCTAATTCACCTAGAAGGTAATGATAAAATTGCTTTTCGCCACCAACTGATTCAAGAATATTACACGGCTGAGGAATTAAAGAAAAAGTTACCCCATCTCAGTGATGAGCAGTTACAGTGGGACTATTTGAATTATCTCAAATGGACAGAACCTATGGCGTTGCTGTTAGGGTTATTGGATAATGAAACCCAAGCAAAACGGGTGGTTAAATTAGGGTTAGAGATTGATTTAAAATTAGGAGCGAGGTTAGCAGGAGAAGTCAACTTTAAGTTTCAAAAGCAGACAGTGGGGTTAGTGCTTGGGTTGGATGTGCCGAAACGGTTTAAGGTGGAGTTATTGGGATTAACAAAGTCTAATCAAGTTGTTAATCAGTTAAACCAAGCTTTAAAAGACTCTGATGAGGATGTTCGTGGGAACGCAGTCGAGGCTTTGGGTAAGATTGGCACAGAAACAGCCATTGCGGGATTACTCAAGGCTTTAAAAGACTCTTATTTTTCTGTTCGTTGGAAGGCAGTCGAGGCTTTGGGTAAGATTGGTTCAGAAACAGCCATTGCGGGGTTACTCAAGGCTTTAGAAGACTCTGATAAAGATGTTCGTAGCAACGCAGTCGTGGCTTTGTGTAAAATTGGCTCAGAAACAGCCATTGCGGGGTTATTCAAGGTTTTAGAACACTCTGATAAAGATGTTCGTGGGAAGGCAGCCTTCGCTTTGGGTAAAATTGGCTCAGAAACAGCAATTCCTCGGTCACTCAAGGCTTTAGAAAACTCTGATAGGAATGCTCGTAGGAGTGCAGCCTTCGCTTTGGGTAAGATTGGCTCAGAAGAAGGAATTCCGGTGTTACTCAAGGCTTTAGAAGACTCTGATGGGTATGTTCGTTGGAAGGCAGCCGCGGGTTTGGCTAAGATTAGCTCAGAAACAGCCATTCCGGTGTTACTCAAGGCTTTAGAAGACTCTGATGAGGATGTTCGTGGGAACGCAGTCTGGGTTTTGGGTAATATTGGCACAGAAACAGCCATTGCGGGGTTACTCAAGGCTTTAGAACACTCTAATCAGTATGTTCGTAGGAACGCAGCCGAGGCTTTGGGTAAGATTGGCTCAGAAACAGCCATTCCGGGGTTACTCAAGGCTTTAGAACACTCTGATTGGTATGTTCGTTGGAACGCAGCCGAGGCTTTGGGTAATATTGGCTCAGAAACAGCGATTCTGGGATTACTCAAGGCTTTAGAAGACTCTAATAAGGATGTTCGTAAGAAGGCAGCTGAGGCTTTGGGTAAAATTGGTTCAGAAACAGCCATTGCGGGGTTACTCAAGGCTTTAAAAGACTCTTATTTTTCTGTTCGTTGGAAGGCAGTCGAGGCTTTGGGTAAGATTGGTTCAGAAACAGCCATTGCGGGGTTACTCAAGGCTTTAGAAGACTCTAATAGCGATGTTCGTAGGGAGGCAGCCGCGGCTTTGGGTAAGATTGGTTCAGAAACAGCCATTCCGGGGTTACTCAAGGCTTTAAAAGACTCTAATAAGTATGTTCGTTCGCAGGCAGCCGAGGCTTTGGGTAAAATTAGCTCAGAAACAGCGATGACTGAACTTATCAAATGCCTGAAAAATCCTGATTTTGTCACATTAAATAATGGCGATACTCTCTCTCAAGCTAGAGAAGCACTAGACACAATTCAAAACAAACTTAAATACTATCACCCCCTCTCCCAACCCATGAATCAACAAGTTTACATCTCCTACAACTGGCAAGAAGACAGCAACGAAATGGCTAATCAACTCGTCCAAGCTTTTGCCGCTAAAGGAATTGAGATTATTCGGGATAAAACCCACACCAGCTATAAAGACTCCATCAAAAACTTTATGCAGCAAATTGGACAGGGGAAATGTGTCGTCGTCGTCATCAGCGATAGATACTTAAAATCAGAAAACTGTATGTTTGAATTAGTAGAAATTGCCAGAAATGGTGACTTTTATCAAAGAATATTCCCGATTATTTTACCAGATGCCAGAATTTATAATGACTTCGAGCGCATAGACTACCTGAAATATTGGGAAGACGAAAAAGCAAAACTACAAGCAAAATACAAACAAATTGATTTAGCTAAAACTAATAGTATCATGGCGACATTAAACTTATATAATGAAATCAGGAGCAATATTGATAATCTAACTAACATTCTTAAAGATATGAATAATCTCGATATCAACTTACACGGCCAATCGGAATTTGCAGCTATGATTGAAGCAGTAGAAACTAAACTTGCAGAGGATAGTCAAAATATTTAACTAAATCCCAGAATGATTGTTTTAAAAGATAAAGGCTAAAGGTGATATTCCTGACTATACCCAATTTGTTCTCTGTAACTCATTTGAACGATAACTGCTATAATCATTAGTTGATAACTTTTAATTGCTGACATGACTAAATATCTAAACATTACTGAAACAGGACAAAAGCTGGTTGAATGGTCTGAGCAAATGACTGACGAACCTATTATTATTACCAAAGAAGGTCAACCCATTATGGTTGCCCTGAATTACGCTCAAATTGAATCTTGGTTGGAAACTCTTGATATTTTACAAGACAAAGAGTTTGCCGAAATCCTATCTGAAGCAATTCAACAGGATCAATCAGGACAAAGAATTACTTGGGAAGATGCTAAAAAACAACTCGGTTGGTAACTGCTAAACCAATAGGTTCTTGCTGAATCGTCAGATATACACCTATTACTTTTTCAGAGATAGCCAGTTTTGGAGAGGATAGTCAAAATATTCCTAATTCTACTACAAAAACCTCGTCCTCATCATCTACTCAATCTCAAGGACTGTAGGATGCTATACTTCTCACAGGGATAAACTGGTAAATTGGAGGAAAAATCCATCAATAATGATACCCACCCCCGAACAGATGCTTACTTGCCTTAGAATGTGTTAAACCCTGTCTAATTTCTACACCGATATTCATCTATTTCGCTATGATGAAAAACGCAAGTAAATTTATATACTAGCAGGTGAAACTCTTAGCTTTATCATATTAACTAAAGGAAATGTGGAGTTTGAAGATGAATCATCAACCTGATTTTTGCCAAATGTCTCGCCCCGAATTAAGAAAATATGTCCTCTCCCATCGAGAAGATGATGAAGCCTTAAGAATTTATATGGATAGAATGCGAACTGAACCAGGTGTAACTCGATTTACCCTGACTCCTAGTCCGGAAGACATGAAGAAATTAGAAGAATTTCTCAGGGCAAAAATTGATAAATAAAATCAATTTTTTTAACAACTAATCACCAAATAGAAAACAATATGATTAAAATTAATGAATATACCAAAATCGCCGTTAATTCCCTCTCTAAAAAACTAGATGATAACCACCCCGAAATTCGCGCTAAAGCGGCTGAATCTTTGGGGAGAATTGGCTCGGAAACAGCCATTCCGGGGTTACTCAAGGCTTTAGAAGACTCTGATGGGTTTGTTCGTATGAAAGCAGCCGAGGCTTTGGGTAATATTGGCTCAGAAATAGCCATTGCGGGGTTACTCAAGGCTTTAGAAGACTCTTATTTTGAGGTTTGTGGGTACGCAGCCGAGGCTTTGGGTAAGATTGGTTCAGAAACAGCGATTGCGGGGTTACTCAAGGCTTTAGAAGACTCTCATTGGAATGTTCGTATCAAAGCAGCCGAGGCTTTGGGTAAGATTGGCTCAGAAATAGCCATTCCGGGGTTACTCAAGGCTTTAGAAGACTCTAATAAAGATGTTCGTATGTACGCAGCCGAGGCTTTGGGTAAGATTGGCTCAGAAATAGCCATTCCGGGGTTACTCAAGGCTTTAGAAGACTCTGATGAGTATGTTCGTATGTACGCAGCCGAGGCTTTGGGTAAAATTGGCTCGGAAGCAGCGATTGCAGAGTTACTCAAGGCTTTAGAAGACTCTAATAAAGATGTTCGTAGGAACGCAGCCGAGGCTTTAGGTGAAATTGGACTAGAAGAAGCTATTCCCGCTTTAATCAATGCCTTATCCGATGAAGAAGATAGCGTTCGTTTCAGTGCCACCGATGCAATCGGTAAAATTGGTTCTCGTTATGCCTTAACCTAAAATGGCACTCAAGCCTGACTATTTACAGCTAGTTATTGAAGCCTTTTCCAAAAGGCTAAAACATTCCGATGCTCAAATGCGAATAAAAGCCGCTCAATGTCTCGGAAAAATGGGTGATGAATCAATAATTCCTCTCCTATGTCAGGCCTTAGAAGCAGAAAATGATCTCGCTGTTCAATTCTCTATTATGGATGCTATAGTCTTAATAGATAACTTAACTTCAGAAACACCTATGTCAGAAAATACTCAAGGCTCTAAATACAACATTGTTCAACCCCAAAACGTCCAGATTATTGAACAGGGTGATGGCATTATTCATAATTACGCCACACCCCAAAATTTAGCTGAAGCCGCCCAAGAAATCCAACAACTTATCAGCCAACTCACCCAAACTTATCCCACTAATACCGAAATTGAAAAACAAACTTTTGTCGCATGTCGCACAAGTTGACGCAGAAATCAAGAAAAATTCTCGCTTAAGAAGCATTTTAATCACGGGAGGAATTGAATTAATTAAAGTCCTCTGTCCTCCCCTCGGTATTCCCATTGAAATGGGTAAAAAATGGCTAGAAACTGCTAATTTAAGTGAGTAAACCTAGAGGTTTAATAATCTTTTAATGATAGAAATCCCGAAGTCCGCCGCTGATGCGTTTTATTTTTGAATTGGCACAATTATAACCATAAGTCAAGCTTTTTTGATGATAATTAGGGGCTGCTGAAAAAGTTTTTCGTGGGGGCAGGGTGTGGGGTGTGGGGTGTGGGGTGTGGGGTTTTACCCATTTTCAGGTGGTCAATTACCTAATTTTCAGGGAAAAAATCCCTAAATTTTCCCCCCAATCACTC
>NZ_JASJFB010000728.1:0-11881 GCF_030065455.1 Microcystis sp. M53602_WE12
AATAATCCCCTAAAATCGGCTTCTTTAAACTTATTGTATAATCTGAGTAGAAATTTAGAAGCGTTATCGAAAAAAACACAGGAGGATAGGGAGTTTATTATGCGTTTAGCTCCACTTTACCAACAGGATAGGGAACAAGCGATTCAAGAGGGACTGAAAAGAGGACTACAGCAAGGTGTACAGCAGGGTCTTGAACAGGGTAGAATTCAAGAAGCCAATCTTGTTATTAGACTTCTTCAACGACGTTTCGGTGAAATACCGCAAAATCTTGAGGAAACCATCCGTAACCTTCCTGTGGAGCGGTTAGAAGACTTAGGACTCGCTTTATTAGACTTTGACACTTTGACGGATTTAGATAACTGGTTGCATCCGTGAGCAATGGCGATCATCTCATTCATCCTTGATTATTCTATAGTTAAGGGGTCCACATCGATCGCCATACTTACCTTGGGTAAAACTAAGCTTTTCAAAGGACGCAAAAGACCACCGATATCAGCCTTGTCTCCCGATAATTTTAACAGAATTTGCCAGCGATAACGGTTAGCCACGCGCATAATTGTTGCGGGTGCAGGTCCCAAAATATCCCAATCGGAACCCAAATTATTAACACATTCCTCCGCAACATTTTCGGCACTTTTCTGGACTGCTTCCCCATCTAAACCACTAAAGCGAATTAAGACTAAGCTGCCGTAGGGAGGATAATTTAAACTCTCTCTGTGCATTAATTCCGTCTCGACAAAACCCTCATAATCGTGGGTTTGCACTGCTCTAATCACGGGATGTTCAGGGGTATAGGTTTGGATAATTACCTTTCCTTCTCTTTCTCCCCTTCCTGCTCTCCCCGCTACTTGGGTGAGGGTTTGAAAAGCGCGTTCGGAGGCGCGATAATCGGAGTGATAAAGTAAACCATCGGCAGCCATAATTCCCACTAAAGTAACTCGCTCGATATCTAATCCTTTGGTGAGCATTTGGGTTCCAACTAGGACATCGAATTCACCATCAGTAAATAGTTTTAATAGTTCCCGGGGAGCATTTTTGTTGCGGGTGGTATCACTATCAAAACGCAAGCAACGCAAATCGGGAAATTCTTTGGTTAATTCTTGGGTGACGCGCTGAGTACCTGTACCAAAAAATTTTAGATAGGGAGAACCGCATTCAGGACATTGTTTCGGATGAATGCGACCATAGTTGCAGTAGTGACAGCGGAGTAATTCTTGCGCTCCCGGTTCGGTGTGGTGGTAGGAGAGGGAGACATCACAGTGGGGACACTCCAGCACATAACCGCAACTTCGGCAAGATACAAAAGTACTATGACCCCGGCGACTGACGAATAAAATTGCCTGTTCTCCCTTGTCGCGCAGGGTTTCCAGAGATGAACGCAGGGATTGACTAAAAAGAGAACGATTGCCTCGTTGCAATTCCCGTCGCATATCGACGATTTCCACCCTCGGTAAGGGGCGATTTTGGATGCGTTCGGGCAAAGATAGGTAAAGACTGGGATTAGCTTGGGATTCTAGCCATGTTTCTAGGGATGGCGTGGCCGAGCCTAAAATTACGGGACAATGGTTTAATTGAGAGCGCCATTTAGCCACGGTACGCGCGTGATAGGTGGGAAGTAATTGACTTTGTTTAAAGCTGCTATCGTGTTCTTCATCGAGGATAATCATGCCTAGATGGGGTAAAGGGGCAAAAATCGCCGATCTCGTCCCGATAATAACTTGCGGGGTTCCTGTCAACATCTGTCGCCAGGTATCGTATCTTTCTCCTTCCGAGAGGGCGCTATGATAAACATAGACTCGATCGCCAAAACGGGCCACAAAGCGATCGGTTAATTGCGGTGTTAATCCAATTTCGGGGACTAAAACCAAGGCAGATTTACCCGCTGCTAGGACAGGCGCGATCGCCTGTAGATAGACTTCTGTTTTACCCGATCCCGTCACTCCATGTAAGAGAGCGCTTTCACCACCTTTTAGGGTTTGAATGGCTTCTAAAGCCTGTTTTTGACTAGAAGTGAGTGTTTTTGGTTGATCCCTGCTCATAATCGCCGAGGATAAGCGCAGAAATTCCCGATCCTCAATCACCACATAACCCTTGTCAATGAGCGGTTTAAAATGTTTTGTCCCCGCGAGTTGTGCCAATTCTGGCAGCCACATTTCTCCTCCCTGATGACGGAGAATTTCGACAATTTTGCGCTGATTTTCAGTTAAATCAGCAGGAAAGTCGGTTATTAGCAGGGTAATGGCTTTTTTTTGTTTAATATTGGTACTTTTGGGTGCTTCTAGATAGCTTTCCACCCAACCGCGCTTAACTAAGTCTCGGATACCGTAATTGGCATTTTTTACTTTTTCTTGCAGGTATTTCGCCGAATAATCGCCTTCTTTTTGATTTTTTAGCAGGGATAAAATCTGACGGGAGAGGGGAGTACAAAAAACTTCCGCACCGGGGGGAATCGCTTCTGGTTTTAATCTGATGCGACGTTGGGAACTTCGCAGTAAACCCGTAGGTAAAGCGACGCGAACAACGGTGATTAAATCCGTCGCGTAGTATTGGGCGATTTTCGTCAATAACTGCCAATAATTATCGGGGAAAAAGCCCTTAGCAATCACATCTTCCACGGGACGAATTTGATTTTCTTCTAGTCCTGCGGGCAAATTTTCGAGAAATCTAAGAGCAATTCCCCCAATTACCTGAGAACCAAAGGGAACGCTTAAAATATCGCCGATTTCTACTGTTAAATCCTGGGGGATACTATAGGTTAATATTTGCTGATCCTCTTGACTATCTCTAGGATAAGGGCGATCAACCAAAACCTCTAACCACAGTTGCCCAGTTGTGGTTAATTGGTAAGGTGTGCGAGGTTCCGCTACAGTTAGAGTAGCACAGCGATCGAGCATGGTTATCAGTTATCAGTGGGAAGTGGGGAGTGGGAAGTGGGGAGTGGGAAGTGGGAAGTGGGAAGTGGGAAGTGGGGAGAATGGGGTATTTAAATTATAGTTTAAAGCTTGAGGGGAATAAAACCAGTTAATTTTCTCTAAAAACAGTTTAAATATTGCTTTTTTGCCCGCAAATTTTGATTTTTAGCCCGTGAAATCTTCCCAAATGATAATTATTGACTATTAGCTATTAAATCGCACCCTAGTTAGGGTTTGATTAATAAATCTAAAAACCTTGTTGGATAATATCTTTAGGCTTTTTTGAAATCAAAAAGTGCCAGATATGGGAGGGATCGGGGGGGAGAATTAGGCACTTTTTCCCTGAAACTTAGGTAATTGACCACCTGAAAATGGGTAAAACCCCACACCCCACACCCCACACCCCACACCCCACACCCTACCCCCAGGAAAAACTTTTTGCCGCAAACCCTAGTTAGTCAAAACTTGAGAATAGTTCTCAATAGAAAAAGCGAAGAATAGTCATAAAAAGCTGACTGCTATCTTGATTGTTAAGAAGCGTGATCTTTACCTAGTCAAATACCAAAAACCTTAGTTAGAGTGTATAAGTGGAAACCCTGAAAGTCTCCCCTATTCACCAGAAAATCTTATTGTCTGGTTCGGCGATTTGTAACCATCGACACAGAATCGCGCAATTATATCCCAGAAATGGCCGCCATTAATTAAGAAAACGTTTAAAAAATCTGCTCCCCGAAAATTCAATGTAACAATCAGCCCATTGGGAGAAATTGAGTTTCTCCCTGCTATTATAATCCCACTCCATCCATAACTGCTTATGAAAATCTCTAAACTAGCCTCTGATGATAATTTTAATCAAATCATTGCCCTGGAGACAAATCCTTTAGAACTAGACAGCGTGGATTTTGCTGAAAGAACTGACGAGGATATGACTGAATCTTTACCGGAAACCCTAAAAAACACTCGTGGGAGTAGTGGAACTGGATACGATAAAGGCAGCAATGAAGATACTGTTGGGGCATTTTTTAAAGAAATGGCCCGTTATCCCCTGCTTAATGCGGAAGAAGAAATTGAATTAGCCTACTCGGTTAAGTTTCTGATGGAAGCGGAAGAAGTGCGCCAAAAACTACAAGAAAATTTACATCGTCCCCCGACGAAAACGGAATGGGCGATCGCTTTAGAATTAGATAATGAACGTCAACTGGAAAACCGTCTTTATCGCGGACGAACAGCTAAACGGAAAATGATTCGTTCTAATTTGCGCTTGGTGGTTTCTATCGCTAAACGCTATTTAAATCGCGGAGTTCCTTTCTTAGATTTAATTCAAGAAGGTGCGATCGGACTCAACCGTGCGGCCGAAAAATTCGATCCCAATAAAGGTTATAAATTCTCTACCTATGCTTATTGGTGGATTCGACAAGCAATCACCCGCACCATTGCTAACGATGCGCGGACAATTCGTTTACCGATTCACATTGTCGAAAAACTCAATAAACTCAAAAAAGCGCAGCGCATTCTCAAGCAAGATTTACAGCGCAATCCCAATGAACGGGAACTCGCGGAAGCGTTGGAAACGACTCCCGAACAATTGCGGCAATTATTACAATTGCGTCGTCAATCTCTCTCTTTAAATCATCGTGTAGGGAAGGGAGAAGATACGGAATTAGTGGATCTGTTGGAAGATGATGATCTACAACTTCCCGAAGATAAAATGAATGAGATGATGATGCGTCAAGAAATTTTCGCAGTTTTAAGTGATGTTCTTACGGAACGGGAAAAAGATGTTATCTCCCTCCGTTATGGTTTAGCTACCAGTCAACCCTATACCCTAGAGGAAGTGGGGGGAATGTTCAATTTATCTCGGGAACGAGTACGTCAAATTCAAACTAAAGCGATGCGAAAATTACGTCGTCCTCAAGTCGCGCGTCGTCTGAAAGGATGGTTACATTAATAATTTTTTCTAACTCGTTCTCTCCTCTCTCCTTTTTCCAGGAGAGCTTTTTTTGTCGATATTTAGCTTAAAATTAAGATAAAGCTGATTTTCTCAGTAGATAGTCATAATACCTATGAACCGACATCTCCAACGGAAAGTGAAAACGGGAAAATATCAATCTCCAGAAAATCATCCTCTCATAGATGGAGAAACTTTTGTCACTGAAATTATCCATCGTTTTCAAACCATGGGAGATTAATATAAAATGGGTCGTTATAAGTAGGGAGGCACAATTATTGGTAGGATGGGTTAGCGGTAGCGTAACATGAGCGGGTGTTGGGTTTCATGCTTCAACCCAACCTACGTTCATCTTGTATTTAATTCCACCCACCCGCTTATCATAAATAAATATACTAGCTAGTCAGAAGCTGAATATAACAGGCAATTTCTCATCTATTTTTTCTAGTTCTGAATAAAATCAAATTAATTCAATATGTCCAAAAACTTTTGGTTAATTCCCGATAATATCTATTTTCTCAACCATGGTTCCTATGGTGCAACCCCTAGAATAGTCTTGGATTATCAGCAACAATTGCGGGAACGAATGGAAAGACAACCTTTAGCATTTTTGGGTAGAGAATTAGAGGGTTTATTAGATATTGCTAGGCAAAAATTAGCGGATTTAGTGGGAGTAAATAGCGATGATTTAGTCTTTGTTCCCAATGCAACCACAGCAGTGAATGCGGTATTAAATTCCTTAACTTTTCAGGAAAATGAGGAAATTCTGATCACCGATCAGACCTATAATGCTTGTGCTAATGCAGTTAAACATATAGCTAAAAGATGGGGATTAAAGGTAATTATCGCCAAAATTCCCTTTCCTGTGCAGTCTCCTTTAGAAATTAGTCAAGCAATTTTAGCATCTGTTTCTCCCCGGACAAAATTAGTAGTTTTAGATCATGTCACCAGTCCCACGGCCTTAATTTGGCCAATCGCAGAAATTGTGCAAGAATTAAATAATCGGGCCATTGATACTCTTATCGATGGCGCTCATGCTTTAGGTTTTTTACCCCTTAATATCAGAGAAATTAATCCCACCTATTATACTGCTAATTGTCATAAGTGGTTATGTAGTCCCAAGGGGGCTGCTTTTCTCTATGTGCGCGGGGATAAACAGCCAATAATTCGACCTTTAACTATTAGCCATGGAGCGAATTCCCCTCCACAAGATCGCTCCCGTTTTCAGTTAGAATTTGCTTGGATGGGAACCGATGATCCCACCGCTTATTTATCAGTGCCAAAAGCGATCGAGTTTTTAAATTCTCTCTCTATTGATGGTTTACTGGGTCTGATGGCGAGGAATCGTAATTTGGTTTTAAAAGCCAGAAATTTGCTTTGTCATGCCTTAGAGGTCAATTATCCCTGTCCAGAATCAATGATCGGATCAATGTCTTCAATTCTGATTCCTAGTTATGCTTGGGCAGCAGAAGATTTATCTAGACAACTGTGGGAAAAATATCAGATTGAAGTGCCGATAATTCCTTGGGGAGAAGCATCATTAATTGTGAGGATTTCTGCTCACTACTATAATTCGATCGAGCAGTATGAATATTTAGCTGGGGTTTTAAATTACTTGCTATTGCGGCCGTATCAAACCGATAATTGGTCTAAAATGCTTCTTGGATCATGGTTTCCTTGAGCATTTCTAAACCCTTTTTCACCCGACGGGAGACGGTAACGACACTAATGCCTAATTGTTCGGCGGTTTCCCGTTGAGTAAGATCCTTAAGGAAGACAAATTCGAGAATATGACGGGTTTTTTCTTCTAATTGAGCCAGTGCCTGTTGTAAACGAATGCGATCCTCTTGACAAAGTTGAAAGCTGCGATAACGGGGATCGGGAACGAGGTCTTTTAAACAAGTATTATTATCTTCATCGTTATTAACCGTCACATCGAGACTGAGGGGTTCACGGTTTTGGAAAGCCAGTTTTACCTCTTGCCATTCTTCGCTCGAAATATTTAAAGCGCGGGAGATTTCCGTATCATTGGGTTGACGATTGTGGATAGTCTGGAAATCCCGACGCACATTTGTCGCTTGTCTGCCTAAATCTAACCAACGACGAGGAATACGAACTGTATAACTTTTATCGCGCAGATGGTGTTGAATTTCGCCGCGAATATAGGGAATAGCGAAGGAGCTAAAAGCATGACCTTTGCTGCTATCAAAACGCTCGATCGCCCGAATTAGTCCCATAGAGCCAACCTGCACTAAATCTTCGTAATTTTCATGGCATTGATTAACCCAATGATGAGCTTCCCTTCTGACTAATCCTAGGTTTAACTCCATAATTTGATCCCGTAACTTATTATCTCCCGTTTTTTGGTATTTTTGAAACAGGGTAAGAGTTTCCAGTTTAAGATTTTCTTTATTTAGGACAGACATAGGGCGCTAACAGACTTAAAAAATATTGACTATAAAAGATCACTATTGTGCAATTAGCTTTGACCAATCCCAATACAGTCTAGATGAGAAGCGGTAAGCAATGTCAACAATGTAACTTACTACGATCATGATGATACGACCTTTATATAAAGACTTGTGTGATTTGACGCGGTCGACCAAGTATTTAAAGACACAGATAAGCTGAAACCCAGGTAATTAGGGTTGGCTGAACAGGTTGTTTCTAGAGACAGGGTGTGGGGTGTAGGGTGTGGGGTGTAGGGTGTGGGGTGTAGGGTGTGGGGTTTTATCGATTTTCAGGTGGTCAACTACCTAATTTTCAGGGAAAAAGTCCCTGAATTTTCCTCCCGATCCCCGCAATAGCTGGCACTTTTTGAGGGGAAAAAAGTCTAAGAGTCTTAATCCAACAAGGTTTTCAGATTTATTCAGCCAGCCCTATCTAGAAAACTACAACTCAAACAAAGGTAAACTCCGATCCTTATTTTTCGGCAATTTCGCCAGTAATCCTAAATGTTCGTAGGCGGCTGACGTCACTACGCGACCCCGGGGAGTACGATTAAGATAACCTATTTGTAATAAATAAGGCTCGTGTACCTCCTCGATCGTCTTGGCATCTTCTCCCGTGGCTGCCGCTACCGCTTCCAATCCCACGGGTTTACCTTGAAACTGTTGGATCATCGTCTTTAATACTAATCGATCGGTCCAATCTAAACCCATAGAATCTACATTTAATTGATTTAATCCCTCAGCGGCTAACTGGGGGCTAATCATAGTTTCTCCCTTCACCTGCACATAGTCGCGTACTCGTTTTAATAAACGATTGGCAATGCGTGGAGTTCCCCGACTGCGACGGGCAATTTCGATCGCACCCGCTTCAGTAATGGGAATATTAAAAATAGTAGCACTTCTGAGAATAATTGCCGTCAATTCCTCAACTGTATAGAAACGCAGACGTTGAATCATGCCAAAACGATCGCGTAAAGGGGAAGTTAAAGAGCCAACTTTGGTAGTAGCACCGATTAAAGTAAAGGGAGGTAAAGAAATACTGCGAATTTTCGCTGCTTGACCCTTACCAATCGTCACATCCAGCCGATAATCCTCCATCGCTGGGTATAATAACTCCTCCGTCACCCGATTCAGTCGATGAATTTCGTCGATAAAAAGAATATCCCGGGGTTGAAGATTGATCAGGATGCCGGTAATATCCCGGGGACGCTCTAAAGCGGGGGCGGCGGTAATGCGGCAATTTACTCCCATCTCGGCCGCTAAAATTAAAGCCATGGTGGTTTTTCCTAACCCCGGCGGTCCGTAGAAGAGTAAATGATCGATCGCTTCTTGTCTAGCTTTGGCCGCGGCGATGGTGACTTTTAGATTAGCCTTTAAGTCCTGTTGACCGATATAATCCTCTAGGGATTGCGGACGAATCTGCGCTGCTGCTTTTTCCGTTTCTTCTATAGTGGGATTGGGAGTGAGCAGATTTTCCTCGGCAGCCGGGGGGGAATTGTGCGATCGTTTGATGGCCATTGTTACAATCAAGAGTCTAGGATATGTTAGCGAAGCGGATTTTGCCTTGTTTGGATGTCAATAAAGGTCGGGTAGTTAAAGGGGTTAATTTTGTCAATCTTCAGGATGCTGGCGACCCCGTGGAGTTAGCCCGCTTGTATAATCAGGCAGGGGCCGATGAGTTGGTTTTTCTTGATATTACTGCTACCCATGAAGATCGCGACACGATTATTGATGTAGTCTATCGTACGGCGGAACAGGTTTTTATTCCTCTGACAGTGGGTGGCGGTATCCAATCCTTAGAAAATATTAAAAATTTGTTAAGAGCCGGGGCCGATAAAGTCAGCATTAACTCGGCTGCCGTGCGCGAGCCGAAATTGCTCGATCGAGCCAGCGATCGCTTTGGGAAACAGTGTATTGTGGTGGCGATCGATGCTAGACGACGTAAGGATGGGCATAACCCCGGTTGGGAGGTTTATGTTCGGGGTGGACGCGAAAATACGGGTATTGATGCTTTATTATGGGCGCAAGAAGTGGAAAAACGCGGGGCGGGTGAGTTGTTAGTTACCAGTATGGATGCTGACGGCACGCAAGCGGGTTACGATCTGGCCTTGACAAAAGCGATCGCTGAAAGGGTGGAGATTCCTGTGATTGCTTCGGGAGGAGCGGGTAATTGTCAGCATATCTACGAAGCATTGACGGAAGGGCGGGCAGAAGCAGCTTTATTGGCTTCTTTGCTCCATTATGGTCAATTAACCATCGCTGAGGTCAAAAATTATCTGCAAAATCACCAAGTCCCCGTGCGTTAGCTAGGGAAAATGAGAGCAAGATTTACAGAACTTAATCTGGTGATTGAGTCGCTTTTCCTGGAAAAGGATTTCTTCAGGCTGCAACCCAAGAAGAGCAAGGTTTAGACCTAAGCTAAGACACATTTTAACCCCTTACTGTTGCCTCTTGCCTAATCTCAACAAGCAATTTAAATTCCCGGGCAGTTTATTACCTAAAATGTCGGATGAATGCCCCGATCGAGAAACCGGCAAAAATCCCTGTTTTTAACTTCAGTCCGATTATCCCTGGGGAAAATTATGTATTAGAATAGATGAAAGTTAACAAAATTTAAAATATGTTAGTTCCGATTCTCATCTTTGACCTCGGTCTTGTGGCTTGGTCATTGCATCTGATGCAGCAAGCGTTCGACAAGCAAGAGTTTTCCTTGATGCTGGCGGGAACCTTGGTGGCAGCAGCGGCAGCAGCTATGTTAGTAGTTTATTTCCTCATGGGTCACTGTTTAACCTATTTAACCCAAATTCCGGCTCCTGTCTAAATGGGGGCGATTGTTTCACCATTGTCTTATCAGCGATCGCCTTGGCAGTGACAAATTTTTTTCTCGTCACCCCTTGACAAAATAATTCTATTTAAGCTATATTCAAAAATGGTCTTCGCGGGGTTATAGCTCAGTTGGTAGAGCACCTCAATGGCATTGAGGGGGTCAGCGGTTCGAATCCGCTTAGCTCCATACAGTTAGGATAAGAGTTTCAGGGTTGCTTGGACCAGAAAAGTAACGAGGAGATGCTAGATTGAAAGAGGATTTCTGGTTAGAAAAGTCTCTTTTTACCTCGATACTCTCTCAGGACAAAATTAATGAACCTCTTGCATAATTAATTTTTGAGGGTTCAAAAAAGGCAAAAACAAGGATTAAATTACATAAAATCTGTAAATAGACCGTTTAATTGATTATTATTCATTCTTAATTCTCCTGACTACTGACTCCTGACTCCTGACTCCTAACCCTAACAACAATTTTTGATTTTTACAAGAGGTCTAATGATAGAGCTTTTTAAGCAACTACCTCGTTGGTTGCGGCTAAGTCTAGTTTTTCCGCTCTTATTTCTCAATGGTTGGTTATTATTCCAATTATTTAGCTATCTAGAACCCTTAGTCAGTATTTTTGTCACTGCTAGTTTACTAGCTTTTGTCTTAGATGTTCCCATCAAACTGCTGCAAAGACGCGGGGTTAATCGCAGTGGTTCGATCGCTATTGTCTTTTTAATTGCCCTATTAATTTTGATTGTTTTAGGTTTAATTTTAATTCCCCAGATTGTCGAACAATTAAGCAGTTTAATCAATAGTTTGCCCCAGTGGATCGAGTCGGGAACCGAACAGATACAAAATTTAGAAAAGTGGGATAAAACTCAGAAATATGCGATTTATATCGAGCAATCAATCACCCAGTTATCGGAGCGACTAACCAATGTTTTACAAACTCTTAGCACTCAATTACTAAGCTTTGTGCTGGGAACTATCAACAGTATCCTAAACATTCTATTTGTTCTGGTTCTCACCGTCTTTCTTGTTCTCTATGGCGAACAAATTTGGGAGGGAATTTTAAGCTGGATTCCTGCTCCCTGGAATCTCAAATTAAGAACGATTATTCGTCAAACTTTTGAAACATATTTTGCTGGTCAAACCATTTTGGCAGGAATTCTCAGCCTTGCTCAAATTTTTGTTTTTGTGATTCTCAAGGTTGATTATGCCCTATTATTCGGGGTGGCGATCGGTCTAACTACATTAATTCCTTTTGCCAGTGCCTTTACCATTATTGGCATTAGTACCCTACTGATGTTTCAAGATTTTTGGTTAGGGTTAAAAGTTTTGACCCTGACTATTATTGTCGGTCAAATTAATGATAATGTCATCGCCCCTCGGTTAATGGGAGGTATGATCGGACTTAATCCCGTCTGGATTATTCTATCTCTTTTTATCGGTGGCAAAGTGGCAGGAATTCTCGGTTTATTGATAGCAGTTCCTATCGCTAGTGTGCTGAAAAGTACCATCGATATCATCCGCTCGCAGCAGCGGGAAAAAGAACCAGTAGTTTTCCTAGAAGAAACGGTGAAAAATTCCTCAGAGGAGGGCAAATAATCATAAATCCTGTTTAAAGGGAAGTGGGGTGTGGGGTGTGACCCCCCCACCCCCCCCGACATCGGGGGGGCAGGGGGGGGTGTGGGGTGTGGGGAGAACAAAGCTGCCTTTTGCCTTTTGCCTTTTGCCTTTTGCCTTTTGCCTGTCCTGAT
>NZ_JASJFB010000289.1:0-2027 GCF_030065455.1 Microcystis sp. M53602_WE12
GGGGTGGGACTAGGGGTGGGACTAGGGGTGGGACTAGGGGTGGGACTAGGGGTGGGACTAGGGGTGGGACTAGGGGTGGGACTAGGGGGGGGGCTTACGATACAAAATGTTTCACAGGTTCTGGGGAAAACTCCGGTGCTGACAGAGTAGTTAAATTTCTCACCGGTAGTCATCTTTACCCAAGCGTTGGCATTCAAAATCACTTGATTACCACCACCCTGGCGAACACAGGTATAAAAACCCTCTACCGCGCTACTAGCGGCGGGGATTCGGTTAAAATTCCCAAGACAAACGGGGTCATTAGGAGGCGGTGCTAACATATCGGTGACGGGGGAATGTTGCCAAGTAACAACATTTGCGGGGGTGGTGTAGTTGCCATTAGGGTCCAAGTTTGGACCATAGCGCCACAAGACTCGCGGACCGGTCAAGCTACTTTCAGGGCCTGTGGTACGGGTATAGTAAACGATCTGTTCACCGAGCAGCCGATTGGGATTGCTGGGGTCGGGAATTTGGAAAGCTAGAACTGGTTGCGCTCCTGAGGGTACTTTGTCAGTGTTGATCTCCCCTTGAGAATCAGCGATAATTCTTGCCCGTCTCACTTCATCTGAAACAAACTCTAGAGTACGATTAAGATTATTTTGGATTTCACTCTCAGCATTAGCTCGATAATTGCTTCTGAGCAGGTTAATTACGCCATTTCCCGACACCAAGACGGCAATCAGCATCATCAAACCTGCTAGTAAAACTTCTGTAATCGTGAAACCCGCTTGCAGAAGACGATGAGCGGATTTTTTCTGTAAACGACCTAAGTGATTGATGTACTCTAAATAAAAACGCATAGCTTTAACCCGTCCCAATTTCTCTGTTCTGTACTCCCCTAAATATTTAACATTTATTGCAGTCACAGAGGTTTTATTAAACTACTGGTCAATCAAGTCGAAAGGGGTTTTCGGAAACCACTGAAAATTTACTACTACCTACTACCTTCAAAATTTCCCTAGAAAACTCCCGATCAAAAATGTCTCGACCTAACTAACTTTACCACTAACTACAGGATAGCCTAAGAAAATCCCATAGATAGTAATTGAAATATGGCCAGAAAGGTGATTTTGGTTACAGCTATTAAGGCTCTTCGGTTTGTGTTATGCAATGGATGGGGGTTATAAGGAATGAAACCCTTATAGAGAAAGACATTACCGCGATTTTTGTCAATTGTTTGCGATCTAGAGCGAACTAATCAATTAAATCTCTTGCCAGATAAGGATTTAGTCGATTTATGCCCCCCTATCGAACCATACCAAGTCCCGAAGAGCCGCTATTAATCGCTTTTGGGAGTGAGGTTTCGTACATTTGTATTGGTGAAATGGTTGACCCTCAAGGAGATAAGAAGGCCCAAGGACTGGTTACAATCAAGGATGAATAATTTTTCGATCGATGTCATCTAAATAATCATGCGTCTCTTACACACCATGCTCCGGGTCAATAACTTGCAGGAATCTCTACAATTTTACTGCGATGTGCTAGGAATGAAGTTATTGCGTCAGAAAGACTATCCCAATGGTCAATTTACCCTCGCTTTCGTCGGTTATGGCGATGAGGCTAATCATGCTGTCATCGAACTGACCTATAATTGGGGAGTCGATCGCTACGAAGTCGGTAATGCTTACGGTCATATCGCCCTAGGCGTGGATGATATCTATAGCACCTGTGAGAAAATTAAAGCCCTTGGCGGCAATGTCACCAGGGAACCAGGCCCGATGAAACACGGTTCTACGGTGATTGCTTTCGTGGAAGATCCTAATGGCTACAAGATCGAGTTAATTCAATTAGGAACCCAGGGTGCTGCCGTGGCTACGGCTTAAATTTATTGTCGTCAAAAACTTAAGTAGGGTTGGCTGAATAAATCTAAAAACCTTGTTGGATAAGACTTTTAGACTTTTTTGACCTCAAAAAGTGCCAGCCATTGGAGGGATCGGGGCGAAAATTCCTGGACTTTTTCCCTGAAAATTAGGTAATTGACCGTCTGA
>NZ_JASJFB010000239.1:0-4846 GCF_030065455.1 Microcystis sp. M53602_WE12
CAATCATCAGTATTTATTGTCTTATATCACATCATGGGGTCGCTCTCTCGAAAAAAATCACAGTCCCTCACATAATCACAAAAATCATAGTTAAGACGATGATTAGACTCATGATTGAATGAGCGACTATGATTAGGTTATCTTTGACAATCATCAGTATTTATTGTCTTATATCACATCATGGTGTCGCTCTCTCGAAAAGAATCATAGTCCATCACACAATCACAAAAATCATAGTTAAGACGATGATTAGAATGAGCGACTATGATTAGGTTATCTTTGACAATCATGAGTATTTATTGTCTTATATCACATCATGGTGTCGCTCTCTCGAAAAGAATCATAGTCCATCACACAATCACAAAAATCATAGTTAAGACGATGAATGAACAACGCGCCCAAGCTTATGTTAAATTAATAGAACAGTTGCTCGCTTGTGCTGATGGTGAGGAACCCAATATCCTGCAAGCTAATCAGGAATTGATTGACCCCGAATTTTTGCAGATGATGGAAAACTATGCAACAGGGTTAGAATAATAAGGATACAATAACCATGCAGATTGATTTAACACAACACTTTGGGCAATATCTCAATCCTCAAGCGAGAAATATAGAAGAATATAAGGCGTTTTTAACTGTTGGGGACATTGACAATAGGCTAAGGTGTTGTTAGTATATCCAACATGAAGGCTACCGCGCTCATTTGTCGTCGCGTCATCTTGGCCCCAGACGCATTCGCAGAAGTCCCTGTCTGGCCTGTTCCCCAACCAGTTCTGCCATCGGATCATCCTTACGTCATATACTTAAAAGTAGGATAAGAAATTGTTTAGAGAGTGATCCAAAACTTTAAAGATAAAGAAGCTCAAAAAGTTTTTGAACGTAAACATTCGCGTAAATTGCCATTAGATATCCAACAAGTGGCATTGCGAAAATTGCGGATGCTTAATCGTGCGGAAACCCTGCAAGATCTTCGTGTCCCACCAGCAAATCGATTGGAACGTCTGGTTGGTGACAGGGAAGGTCAATATAGCATTCGGGTTAACGATCAATGGCGAATTTGCTTTGTCTGGCAAAACGGTGATGCTCTAGACGTAGAAATCGTTGATTATCATTGAGGTAAAATAATGAATGAAGATAAACTAATGCCAATTCATCCCGGTGAGGTTCTTTTAGAGGAATTTATCAAGCCAATGAACCTTAGTCAGAATCAAATAGCTCTGGCTCTTGGAGTTCCTGAACAATGTATTAACGAAATCGTTCACGGAAAGCAGCCTATCACAGCGGATATAGCTCTTCGGTTAGCTCGTTATTTTGATATGTCACCGCGATTTTGGCTGGGATTACAAATGGATTACGATCTGGACGTTGTTGAAGATGAAATAGGAGATCAATTGGACAAAGAAGTTGCTGTAATGACAGTTATTTGTGCAGAAAAGTAATTTGTTTGATATGTTCTAAGGCAGAAACTTGGAATATATCAAACAAATTTGGCAGCGACCCCCCTTGACAATCACGAATATTTATTGTATCACGTTAAATCATAAGGTTGGTCTCTCTCAAAAAAAATCACAGTCCATCACATAATCACATCAATCACAGTACAGACAATGAATGAACAACGCACCCAAGCTTATGTTAATTTAATAGAACAGTTGCTCGCTTGTACTGATGATGAGGAACTCAATAATATTCTGCAAGCAAATCAGGAATTGATTGATCCCCAATTCTTGCAGGTGATGGAAAACTAAGCAACATTGTTAGAACAACGAGGAAATAATAATCCTGCGGCTTGGTTACGGAATATAGCGCAACAGTTGGGGCAGTTTCTCACCCTTCGACTGGTCAATACTGGATTTAGGGCAAACGCATCTAAATTCTAGATTCCTTATCTAATAAGACTTTCAGCGTTTCAGAAAAAATCAACCATGATCTCGAAAACCCTTATCCAGCCTACCTTTCAAAAATAAGATGCGTTCCCCCTGATACTGGATTTAGGGAGATTGTATTTTTTGAAAAGCTATAATATAATTAATTATGATTATTCAGATAATATTGTTCAATGACTATGACCAAAACTAATCTTGCCAAAAATCTCAAAGAAGCTTACCGAGTTTGTAATCTTGATCCTCTAAGGGGTGAAGCTATGAAACGATATTATGTTGATTTATCAAAAGTTCGCAATACCAAAGCTATAGGTCAAGTTGATACAATTCTTGAATTTCAAGAACCTGAAAAATTTACAACAATTTTATTTACAGGTCATCGTGGCTGTGGAAAAAGCACAGAATTAAGGCGAATTCAGGAAAGATGGCAAGAAAAATATTTTATTATTTATTTAGAAGCTGATCGGGAAATTGACATTGAAGATGCGCGTTATATAGACTTATATTTAGTATTAATTAAGCAAATTGAATATGAACTCAGACAACGAGGAATTAAGTTTGATGATGAACTTCTGGGTAATTTTGAAGCTTGGTTTAAAGATATCACAGAAGAAACAGAGGAAACCGTTGAGAAGTCTGTGAGTATGTCGGGAACTTTAGATGTTAGTTCCTCTCCCTTTCCTATTCCTTTTGTAGCTAAATTATTAGTGAAATTATTAGCACAAATTAAAGGGTCTGATAAACGTAAAAAAACAATTCGTCAAACCTTGGAACAAGATATTTCTCGCTTACAAGCTGATGTAAATTTTTTACTAGATGATGGGTTTAGAAAATTACAGCAAAAATTTCCTCAATATCAAGGATTTTTAGTAATATTCGACAATTTAGATCGAGTAACACCAGAAGTAGGCGATCATTTATTTTTCGATTATGCAGCACAGTTACAAGCCTTGGGATGCAATATTATTTATACTGTGCCAATTTCTACAATCTATTCAGCTAAAAAAGTCAATAATTTTTTCGAGAACTCTAATATTGTCCCGATGATCAATATCTACAATTTACAAAGAAATAAGCCCGATTTAGACTATCAAGAAGAAGCCTTAAAAGCTGTTGCTAAATTAATTGAAGTTAGGGTTAATGTTCAGGATATTTTTGCTAATTACGATGATTTATTAAGTTTAGCTAAAGCTAGTGGCGGTCATGTTAGACAACTAATGCAAATGATGAGAACTGCTATTACTTCAGCAAATGCAAAAGGCGGCTCTAAAATTGATAGTGAAGACGTACAAACTGCCATTAAACAAGTACAATTTGATTTTGAAAGAGTCATTCCTGATGAGCATTATACTCATTTAGTAAATGTCTATTTAAACAAGGAAATTAATAACAATCAAATTGGACAACTTATGTTATTTAATACTTCTGCCTTAGAATATAGCGGTTCTCGCATCTGTGCGGCACACTTAAACCTTTGCTGATTAAGCTGTTCAGGATCGGGAATGTACCTCTTGTGAATCAGAAACGCTATATAATGGTAATGATAGATGGAACTATATCAATCCAGTTGTTGAATCTATTCAAGCTTTTAAAAAGGTATTAAAAAATGTTAGAAACTAAATCTTTCTCTATTTCTAATCATCGTTTATTTTTAGTAAAAAATCAGCAGAGATTAGCTGAGTTACTAACTTTTATTGATTTTGCCGAAGGATTAACTATTGGCTTTATTGAAGTTAACCGCAATGAGGAAGCTAACTGGATAGTTGAGAGTTTAATGAATAATTCTCAATGTCAAAATATACAATTTATTGTTTTAAATATAGATGATTCTCAGGTGCGTTTTTTATTAGATGAAATTTTAAACTATTTATCTAAAAATCCCCCTTTAGAAGATAAAAAGCAAGTGTTAATTATCAAAGGATTAGAAAATTCTATCGGATTTAAGGATTATCCCCCTATTTTACAAAATCTCAATTTTGTTAGAGACGCTTTTACTTATGATGTTCCTTATCCCATATTATTTTGTTTACAAAACGATACTATTACTAGATTTGCTAGATTTGCCCCTGATTTTTGGGCTTGGAAATCAGGTATTTTTAAGTTTGAATCTCTACCAGAAGAAAAAAATATTGATCGTCAATTTGTGAATTTTGCTCGGGTTCTTGAACGAGATGGAGTATCAGAAACTCAAGCAAGAATTGATCTATTAACTAGATTATTTGCAGAGTATTCAGCAGAAAAAAATATATCTATGATGATAACAACTTTACAGCAATTAGGGGTTGCTTATTACCGTAGAGGAGAGTTACAAAAAGCGGAAGAATCTTTGCTAGAAGCTTGGAATTTAAGTAATCAAATAACATCATTAGAACCGACAAAAGTAGCCACTCTTGAGACCTTGGGTTATGTATATAAGAAATTAAAGAAATATGAGGAAGCAGAAACAATTTATCAACAGGTTTTGAATGTTTATTCTGAGCAAAATTTTTCTCAAAAATGGGCTAAAATTCAAAATAGTTTAGGTAATGTTTATCTTGACAAGAATCAAGGCAGTAAAGCTGATAATTTAGAAAGGGCGATCTCTTGTTTTAATTCTGCTTTAGAAGTATATACCCGTGAGAGCTTTCCTTCTGAATGGGCAATGACACAAAATAATCTGGGGGTTGCTTATAGTAATCGCATCAGAGGGGAAAGAGCGGATAATTTAGAGTTAGCTATTGTTGCTTATAACCAGTCATTAGAAGTATATACTCGTGATAGCTTTCCTTCTGAATGGGCAATGACACAAAATAATCTGGGCAATGCTTATAGTGATCGTATCAGAGGGGAAAAGGCAGAAAATTTAGAGTTAGCTATTGTTGCTTATAACCTGTCATTAGAAGTATATAAGTACCTAGGCAAAATTAATTACATACTCGCCTCCAAAATTGTCCAGCACTTTTTTAACGTAAGCGAGGAGGCTC
>NZ_JASJFB010000899.1:0-10016 GCF_030065455.1 Microcystis sp. M53602_WE12
ACTCAATTGTCTATCTTTTGGTATTAACCTGTTTGTGCCTTAAGTCCTTCCCTGTATGGATTTCAGCTACTTTTGAGCGTAGGCGCTCTCATCGAATTTTATTTTAAGTTAATTATTTGCATAACAATTCCCGAAGAGCCATTTTTCTTCTTGTCGCAGTTGTTCACGGATTTGATATCCGCTTCCAAATCAGCTTCACTGTAAGGTAAATCCACCCCTTTAGCTTTTAAAAATGCGTCAACTTCAAGGCGAGTTTTCATCCCTAATAACTCTCGCACTTTCCCAACACTAATCGACCCTTCCCGATACGCTTCAACGATAACCATTTCCATTAACCTACGCTCTAAACTTCCCCATTTAGCTTCAAGAGAAGATATAATATCGTCAGGTAAAGCAATCTTAATTTGCATGAATATTTCCCCATTTGTTATCAATTTTTTCTCAATTTATCTACAAAACCAGAGATTAATTAATAGTAAATGAATCAATGATTTTTTGAGCAGTTTTTTCAAACTCAGCAAATCTTGCTGGTTCTGCTTGATAGGTAACAATGTAAGCGTAAGCATGATTCGGTGCTAATGCCCAAACTTGCTTGATTTTAATTTGTTTATCTCCCTGTTGTTTAGTATAGAGGATTTCAGTAGCATCAAGCTTACCCAATTTAGTACGTTCTGGAGTGATTGGAAAACCTTGAGAAAAGTCCCGACTAATTTGCTTAACTGTGTCGTCAGTATATTTATCTAGTGGAGCAGGATTCTCTATCTGTTCAATACTAACTATAACACTAGGTTGAAAAAAAACTGAAGAATGATCTTTTGGTGCTAAAAATTTAACAACTTCTGTATTAGTTGCACTAGGTATTTTTTGCCAATTTGGAGGATATTTGATTTTCCAGTTTTTGGGATAGGAAATTTTAAGGTCACCATTCAACCGTTCCTTATTCGGGTCATAGACCCGATAAGGGGAAGTAATTGTAATTATTTTTGGTATTAACAGTAAAACAGCCCCCAAAGCTAAAGCACCGATAACCAGCTTACCCTGATAAAGTATTGATAGCTTCTTCTTCCTTGTCCAAACCAGAGGAGTAGCAGCAGGATTTTGACAAATAACGGGCAGCCCCATCACCCCCGGCAGTTCCGCATCTAATCCTTCTTCGGCAAGACGTTCTCTCGCCGTCCGCACCGACAAATACAAAGATTTACCCCTAGAAAATGCCTTGAGAAAATGCTTTAAAAACTCCTGTGCCACCTTATCGGGTACGGGTTCGCGCATGACGATCGCTTGAGGAATTTGCAAATTCTCCAATTCCTTGGCCAACCCCAACCCATCACAAGAGTTAAAAATGGCTAACTGCAACCCCCCTTCGATCGCTGTCCTCAAACCATGTTTTAACTCACCGATAGTCAAACTTTCCCTTTGATTAATATAAATGCGCCCCACTTCCCCTTCCGTATGGCTGTGTCCGGCAAAAAAGAGGATGTCCCAATGTTGTTCCCAAAGTTGTTCGCTAATCTCTCGTCGAGGAGGTTCTACCAAAAAAACCGTCTCAGCCCCCGGCAAATTCTCTAAAAACCTTCTATCTGCCGTCACGTCAATGCCCTCACTATTACCTAAAATCGCCAAAATTCTCAGCCTTTTGGTGGGGGAAGGTGGGCTAACGATTTTTTCAAAGAAAGAAGCAGCGATCGCTACCTCTAACTTGGGATAATGGTCAAAGAACTCGATCAAATTCCAAGGTAGCCGCCGCAAATAGCCATCCCCAGCTTGAATGATGAAGCGAATGGGTTCGGAACGGTTCAAATTTTCCAAGAGACGCTCTCTCACCGGACGAAACGACTCGGAGTTCAGCCAGCGTTTGAGGCTATCTTGCAAAGTTTGAAGGGTCTGGCGACAGTCGGCAGTAGTGGAAACATTGGTAATTTGGGTAGCAGGTGCTGTTAGCCTGACAACAACAGGCAAATGTCTATAACTAGACTGCCATTGGTCATAGTTTTGGGGAATTTCCGGAGCGCTTGGCAATTTACCTGTAACTTCGATCGAAGGAGGGGAGCCTTCCTCAGCAATTTGCAGGATAACAGGAAATCCCTGTTCCCAGTTGCCTTCTCCCAATTTAACAGTCACTAACTTAGCCATCGCTACCACCTGTCGTTGTTAAAAAAAATATTAATAGATCGCCTATTTAAAAGGGTAAGTATTGAATGCGATTCACAAATTCTTCGGGGTTTCCCAGTTTGGTGATGAGTTCTAAGTCGCGTATGCAGTCGCCAATTGAAACCATTAACTGATGAGCATAAACAACTCCAGCGAAGTCTATTCCTACTGTCTGACGGTGACTCCCTTCAACTAAGAAATCCCTGTCTTGTGTAAAAACAATTCTTCCTAGTGCTGTTGATCGGTCTAGAATTACGGGGTCAGGGCTACCAGAATAACCATCTTCCTGAACTGTCAGCACATCAACATCTCGAAGGCGCAATCCTATCGTGATGGCTCCATGTACGTTTTCATCCATATAAAGTTTGAGGCTCACTTGAGAATTCCTTGTGCTTTAAGTCTGGCCACAAAAGGCGACTCGATCGCTGAGTGCCGCATTTTTTGGGCATACTCCAGATCGGCAGCGATCGCTCCGTCCAATTCTTCTTTATGATCCCAATAGTAGGCGAAGGCTGAGTGAATCTGACTCATACTCAAATGGCGATGGTTGATTTGAATTTCTTCAGGAGTCCAACCGTAAGCCATCTGAGCCATCACCAGATCAATCACCTTCATTGTCGAGCTTGCAATCATTGGTCTCCCGCGTTCGTCTATTTGAATATGCTTGTATTCGGTTAGTGCGGTTTTCATGATTAAACTTTCTCCGTTTACTTGTACTTTAGTTCCTAGCAATTTCTCAGGGGGAAAGTTCTGCTAGAGGGTAAAATCTTCGGTAATATTTGCCTCTCCCAGTCCCACCCTGACACTGAACTGTTCTCCCGGTGAACCACTAAACTTGAGTTGGATGTAATTGTCCAGTTCTCTTGCCTCAGTTTCCAAAAAGGTTTTCCCAGCCTCATCCAGCACCACTAATTGTAAGTGGGCAGGCAAATATTTCTGGTTTCGCATCGGATAGACCCTGAGGAGAACCGCTATCATTTGGTTAGTTTTAGGCAAGACAGCCACCATTAGAGTCACTGGGTGTTCCCCGATCAGCATTCCTAAATCTTTAACTCTCCTCAACCCACCTGCCAAGTTATGCGGAGCGAGCCGCCATAAACTCTCTGCCGCACTCCAACGGGTTTCTTCATCCTGAGTTGCCTCTAGCAAGTGAGTCAGAGCCGCCAATACCTCAGAAGATGCAGTTCCCATCTCTCCCAAGCGCAGTGCTGCTTGTCTGCGGCGATGCTCCTCCTGACTGGTATAAATCGTCTCAATTAAATCGCTAACCGTCTTGGAATCCATAAAATCAGCCCCGCGCTCGCGTAAGGCATAAGCATAGGCAAAACAGGGTTCTCCAGGTGCAAAAAGCTGTTCAATCGTCTGCCAGCTTTCCTCAAAAACATTTTGTAACCATTGGCTCAAATTGACTCGGCTTTTTAAGGAAACTGAACGAGATTGTTCCTTTTCAACAGCAAAGAGCTTTTCTAAACGGTAGTCTTGACTGGATTTCTGCCGCTCTGGTAAGCGATTAAGTTTTCCCAGAACTACTTTTTGGTTATTTTGGGCTGTCTCAAAGTCCGGGGAAGCGGGAGAGATATTTTCATACCCTTCACTAGCTTCTTGGTATTCCTCCCTAGCTTCCTCATATCGCTGCAAGCGAGTTAGATAATCCCCGATTAATTGGGCAATTTGACCGTCTAGAAAGGAATTTCTTTCTTGATTTCCGCTAGTGCCTGACATAGTTCATTGTCCTCCTGTTGGTTGGCTTTTCCAAAAACTTCGATCCACTCCTCTTTTGCTCTCAGAGGTTCTTGCCAGTAAGCATGATAGAGAGCTTCAGCCAGATTGCCCCTTTCTCGATAGTACCGCTCCAAGACTTGATGGGCAGCCTGGGTTCGCTCCCGCTTCTGCTCGTGGTTGAAACGACGGATGAAGGGATGAAGACGATACCACCCCTCACCTTGTTGTTCTGCCTGCCAGACGAAGGAAAAACTGAGGAGCGAGTCAAAGGCAGCATGGGAGGGATTGCATTTCAAGGATTCGCCCAGATGAAAGTAAAGGTCTTCATTAAAGGCTCGACAGGCACTCAAGACATAAACCGCATCTTCCAACACCCTGTCTGTGTATTTCAGGAGTCTTTCTACCAAAATCCCTAATTTCCGATTAAATCCCTCTCCTGTCTCGGAAACGGATTGAAAGTCGGCAGCGGTAAAGGCTTCTTTTTTTTCTGGCGCCATCCTGACTAAATCCGCGCATAGCCCCAGCAAGAGAGGATGAACGGAATCGCCATCAAAACTACTATAGGCAATCAAGCTCTGCTGCACTTGGGTATCCTCAATTCCGACTCTTTGTAGGTAGTCGAGGGCATCGGTTACTTGAAAGTTGAACACTTGCCTGCACTCTAACTTGTCCGCTGTAATTGAACAATAGCTGGCTCGATGCCACTGGGGAATTTCCCGTCCTGCCATGACGATGACAATTTGGGGCAACTCCAACAACTGCGACAACAGACACCGCAGCCATTCATCCTGCTTGAAAAATCTGGCACTTCCTTGATTGCGCCCTTCTCCCCAAAAGGCTTCGTGGGTGTCGAAAAACAGCACCAGTTTTTCAGGAGCGCCCTCTCTTTGCATGGCGACCTTGAGATCTTCCGCAAAAAAGTTAGGCAAAGCAACAATCAATTCCGCATCGGGATCTAACTCGGTGATCCGTTGAAAATCTTTTTTCTGGAGTCCTCGACCTTGTAGATAAAGGGACAAATCCCCCCCTAAGTCTTGGGTGATTATATTCCAACTGCTAGATGTCAAACTCGCCAGGAAACCGGGTAAAATATGGGCGGCAAGTGCATTTGGTAACTCTTTAATGAGGAAGACTGCCAATTTAGAGGCAAAAAGTTCCGGTGAAGGAAATAATCTATTCACGGATTCATTTGTCAGTTTTCCCTTCTGTTGTAAATACAAGATGCAAGCAAACTGATAGAGCGGAAAAGAGAGTTTATATCCCAAGCGAGCAGCATTGGTTATTAACTGATTATGCAAAATCAGTAGCCCGTCGAAATTTTCTTGAGGTTGTTCTGGTCGCGATGACTTGGCTGGGGATTCAAAATCCAACAGTGCGGCTGGCACAAATTGAAAGTCACGTTCCCAGTCAGTAATTGTCTTAATAAACTCAACAATTTCAGGATGGGTTTTGGTTTTAAGTTCTGTCCAAGTTTCTAAAGGAAAGCGCTTGCAACAATTTTCCAATAAGAATTTCAGCAGCAGCGACTTGCCATTGCCACCATCCCCATAGAAGAATAGGATTTTATGGGGGTCAAGCTCGTCATCGTTGAGATATTCTGCAAATCGCAAGGTTAACTCGTGTCGGTCGGTAAAGTGCCGGAGAGCGCGATTTAGCTGAGTTAACGAGGCTTTTTGGCTAGTGGGATCGCTGATGCTCATAGCCGTACTACTTAGAAAATGTAATTGCTATTAAAGTCTAAAATCTTCTCTAATTCTATTCTAGCCTTTCCTCTTGCCATGCGGACAATAAACTGCTCTTCCACTAAACCGCCAGACTTGAGGGTGCTGATTGGGTAGTATTGCTGAACTTCCCCCCATACATATCTACTACAATAGCCGAAAACCCTTATCCATCAATGGATAAACCCATTAACTTTTCTTTATATACCCCGTGTTTATTGTAATATTCCTTAAATAGACAAATGGGGGAAGTTTAGGCTAAAATGGCGGCCGTGTATAGTGATTCAATTAGTATTATTCGATCGAGTGAACTTAGTGGAATTTGAGAGTGAAGATTATCCATCAGAAAAGTTAATTGCTTGTCAAAATCCCTTAATCGCTGAGAAAAATCAAAAACAAACAGAAGCCTTATTCTTTACAATACAATAAAAGTGTAATTAAGCTTGTTGGGAGCCTGAGCTATGACTAACCCGAATTCGATCGAACAGCTATCGCAGGAATTACTCGATCTAGACCAAGTAGATGCCGATACCGGGGCAGATTTGCGGCAAAAAGCCCAAGAAATCCTCGCTGAAACCACTATTGACCTGCCGATTCGAGAAGCGATCGCCGATAGTCTCAGTCAAGGCAATCAACTACTTACCCTCAAAACCGTCGGCAAGGAAGAAAGTTACTAGCACATTTGGGGTCAAAAGTCAAGATGAAAGAAAAAAATTTTTTTGTCTGGCTGGGGCGATTTTTGGCCTCTTTTGGGCTGTTATCGGGGATAAGTGGCTGTAATTCCCCTCTTTTGATCACTCCTCAAGTTCCCGCCGGTGGTTTAAATAGTTTTGCTCCCGATCAATTTCCCAGTTATAGTGCTGATGGTCGCTATTTAGCCTTCGCTTCCGATCGCTCCGGTCGTCGTAGTATATATTTATTCGATCTGCAAGAAAAGCGCTTAGTTAATCTTCCTAACCTAAATCGTGGCGATTCTAGCCAAGATCAGCCATCTCTGAATGCTGACGGTCGTTTAATTGCCTATATCTCCAGCGAACGCGGTAAAAGTGATGTCATGGTTTATGATCGTTCCCGGTCCCGTGCAACCCTGTTAACCGCTAACCTGCGGGGAAGCGTCCGCAATCCCACCATTAGCGGTGATGGTCGCCAAATTGCCTTTGAAACCAACCAAGACGGTCAATGGAATATTGCGATCGTTAACGGCCAATTTTAAACTTGTTCTACTCGGTCTTAATCGTTAAAACCTGTGGAGGAGTGGCATCTGGTGGATATAAAAAATTTACCTGTACTACACGCCAATCCCCCGGAGGAATAGTCAGACTCACTAAAGATTGCCCCTCTTGTCCGCGTCTTTGGACGAGATGGAAAAATCTGCTTTGTGCCTGTCCCTGGTCATCGCTATAATTGACGGCTACTGTTCCCCGAAAAAACACTTGTGGGGCAGCCGGATCGAGAAAACGCAAACCCGGCCCAATAACATCCTCTTTAATCGGTGTTTCTAGCGCAATAGTCACCGTTTTCGCCTCATCACTCCCATTAAATAGAGGTAAACTTAACCTATATTCCACACCGTAATTACCATGAGCTTGATAGGCCGTATCGGGATAGCGAACTAACATACTAGCACTTTGATTTTGTTCCGTTCCCAATTTGCCCCCGGGTAGGGTACTAATCCCATAGGCTATAGATTGACCAGAATCAGGAATATTTAACCATAAAGAAGCTCGATCGACCAATCGGGCTGGCCAAGCTGAACCTTGGGACACCCCCGCTACCCGTCCATAAATTATCTGTCCTTGACTATGGGGAGGAGTGGGCGCTCGATCCCGCGGAGTCGATAAATCGCCTTTTTCTAGCAAATTTTGCCACTCTGTCAGATTTGGTGGTCTTTCTTGCCCATTTTCGTCTAAGGGTGCATAAAGAGCTAAACTAGCAGCGTAGAGAAGACCGTCACTTTCCAGACGGAGATAAGTGGACCTACCGTTTAAAGGGGGAGTCAAATCGCGCACAGGAATCGCCGCATTTAAGACCATAAAACTCTCCCCAGGGGGAATAATAATCCTATCGGGAAAAATATCCTGACGCTGCCCCATTAAAATATCCCCCATTACCCGACTTCCCGGCCCGGCAAAAACTGTCCCCTGATTATTTTCCACTTGTGCGGGTAAATCGATAAAAGCTGCATCGGGTTGACTCAAATAACTAGCTCCTTGCAGAATTTTAACGGTCACGGGATTAGAACTGGGATTGTGGAGTAATATACCCAGATAAAGGCTGCGTAAATTATCGGGAAAACTCCCCCTCGCTATATGGTGGGCAAAAATATCAAAGCGTCCCTGAAAAGCATAATTTAAATGGGCCGAGGGAAAACTTTTCTCTTGGGGGGGAAAAGTGGAAAGCAAAATCCCTTCTCCTAGCAATAATTCGGGACTATTGCTATTAAAAACGGGAACTTGATCTAGTTGATTCGGTAAAGGACGCACCTGCGCCGGTCGAATTATTTCTACAATAGGAGGAGTTTGGGCAATGGGTAGTAAAAAAGGTAACATCACACAAATTACCATCTCAAGATAATTATTTTTTGATCATAGCATTACTGGCTCGCTCAATTTAGATAGTATTCTGTTTGTCTATATCTAGAGGATTGGTTAATATTTCTTTCCGGTGTTAAGTAGCTGGTTATAATTAAATTAAAAATGGATTTTAGGTTCGATCCCCCCTGCCCCCCTTGATAAGGTAGGGTTGATTCATGAATCAACCCTACCCTTAATAAGGGGGGCATCTGACAACTTTTAACGCCTACCTACTTAAGTACAATCAAGAAAAATTATCAAATTTACCAATCATTATTTGCCCTTGCCATTGAGGAAATCTATTGTCATCATAGACTAAAATCTAGATGTAGCCGATGTCTAGATATCGATCGAGCCAGAATTGTTATGATAAATTCATGAAGTTTTATAACAGTATTTCCCTGTGAACATGAACCAAATCGACTATCTCAGGATTAGTTTAATCGATCGCTGTAACTTTCGCTGTCAGTATTGTCTGCCTGAAGATGCAGAATTGGCATCTGTTCGACCGCAAGATTTACTCACCCGGGAGGAAATTCTTACTTTAGTCAAAAATGTCTTTATTCCCCTCGGTTTCCGCAAATTTCGCCTTACTGGTGGGGAACCTCTCTTACATCCCGAAGTAGTGGAGATTGTGCGCGATATCGCCTCTTTATCTGCCACTAGCGATTTAGCTCTGACCACCAATGGCTATTTACTTGACAATTTAGCCGAAATGTTGTATGAAGCCGGACTAAGACGGATTAATATCAGTTTAGACTCCCTCGACCCCGACACTTTCGATAAGATTATCGGTAATCGCGGCCGGAGTCGTTGGCAAAAAACTTGGGCAGGTATTCAAGCGGCCCAGAGAGTGGGTTTTGACCCCTTAAAATTGAATGTGGTGGTAATTCCGGGGATAAATGAGGCAGAAGTGGAGGATTTAGCGGCTTTGACCATCGAGAAGCGTTGGCACGTCCGTTTTATCGAGTTTATGCCCATCGGTAACGGTGATTTATTTCAAGAAAAAGCTTGGATTGCGAACGAGGAATTAAGGGGGCGAATTCGGGCAAAATGGGGCTTAAATGAGGGTCAAGTGCGGGGAAATGGTCCAGCCGATGTTTTTCAAATTCCGGGGGCTAAGGGTACAATTGGCTTTATCAGTCAGATGTCGGAATGTTTTTGCGATCGCTGCAACCGCCTACGTCTCTCGGCCGATGGTTGGTTGCGTCCCTGTCTCCTCAACGAAACCGGACAAATTGACCTAAAAACCGCCCTCCGTCAGGGAATTTCGCCGGCAGAAATCAGGGAAAAAGTCCAGAAATTAATGGAACTGAAAGCAGAAATAAACTTTAAACTGCGTGATTCTGGCACATCAAGCGGCATTTATACCCGTACTATGTCCCAAATTGGCGGCTAAAAATCTACTGTCCGAATTCTACTCTAGCCTGTTCTACCATTTCCACGGTAACTCGATCGGAACCGGCATGACGAGCTAATTCTTCTATCCTTTGACGCGCTTGGGAACGAACAAAATAGGGAATATTTTTTAGTTTTGCTTTTGCTTCTGCGGTCCATTGTAGTTGATCGGAAAAATCTAGAGCGTCCATAGATTTAACAATAGTAGTCCGTCTATTATACCAAAAAAGATTAGCTATTTATTGCCAAGCTAATTAAATGATGAGTTTCTTGATAGCGACTCTTTTTCACCTTTCTCTTAATTAGAGTTCTTGCATAATTAATTTTTGAGAGGGCAAAAATGAGAAAAATAAGCATAAAATTGCATAAAATAACCAAATAGAGCATTTAATTGATTAATGCTCATTCTTAATTCTCCTGACTACTGACTACTGGCTCCTGACTCCTCACC
>NZ_JASJFB010000633.1:0-1278 GCF_030065455.1 Microcystis sp. M53602_WE12
CCAGTGTTATTCCCTTGGGTAGGTTTTCGGTAAAGTTTGTCAGTGGAGTTGGCACTACTTTAGGTAACGGTGTAGATGTCACAGTAGCGATAGGTAACTGTGTAGATGTCACATTGGGGACGCACACCACCCGAAAACCGAAGTAGTTGACGATGTTGCCCCGGCGGTAGTTGAAGTTGCGGTAAGCGGAACGGCAGAGATTTGGAAGGCCGTACCAAGAACCGCCCCGCACTATTTGATAATCATTATCCTTTATCAGCCAAGCACTGCCGTCACTTGGCGCATTCTGATAGCTATTATGCCAATTGTCTTCGCACCACTCCCAGACATTTCCGTGCATATCGTAGAGGCCGAAAGCATTGGGACTTTTCTGGCCCACAGGATGAGTTGTCTGCTGAGAATTTCCGCTATACCAAGCGTAATCTCCTAACTGATTAGCATCATCACCGAAATAATAGCGAGTAGTGGTCCCCGCACGACAGGCATATTCCCATTCCGCTTCTGTGGGGAGGCGATAGGTTTTCCCGGTTATTTGACTCAATTTCTGACAAAAGGCTTGAGCGTCGTCCGAACTAATCCTTTCTACTGGATTTTGGGGATTATTTGAAAAATGAGAGGGATTTGTTCCCATTACTGCTTGATATTGTGCCTGAGTGACAGGATATTTCCCGATCGCAAAACTGTTTATTTTAACTTGGTGTTGAGGCTTTTCAAAATCCCTAGCATCGCGATCACTATCAGGAGAGCCCATGAGAAATTGACCTGCTGGTAAGCTCACCATCTCCAGTGTTATTCCCTTGGGTAGGTTTTCGGTAAAGTTTGTCAGTGGAGTTGGCACTACTTTAGGTAGGGGTGTAGATGTCACAGTAGCGATAGGTAACTGTGTAGATGTCACAGTGGGGACGCACACCACCCGAAAACCGCGGCTGCTGCGGCCCTGGCTGTTGAAGCCGCGGAAAGCGGAACGGCAGCCACTTGGATAGCTGCACCAAGAGCCGCCACGTATTATGTGAACATTACTATTATTTGTTACCCAGGCATAGCTATTATGCCAATTGTCCTCGCACCACTCCCAAACATTGCCACTCATGTCATACAGTCCCCAAGCATTGGGCTTTTTCTGACCAACAGGATGAGTTGTATTTTGAGAATTTCCGCTATACCAAGCGTAATCTTCTAACTGATTAGCATCATCACCGAAATAATAGCGAGTAGTGGTCCCCGCACGACAGGCATATTCCCATTCCGCTTCTGTCGGTAGGCGATAGGTTTTCCCGG
>NZ_JASJFB010000316.1:0-8317 GCF_030065455.1 Microcystis sp. M53602_WE12
AGGTGTTAAAAACTTTCAGATACCCCCCTTATTAAGGGTAGATCCCCCCGCCTATCGGCACCCCCCTTATCAAAGGGGGGATTAAGGGGGGATCCCCCCTTATCAAGGGGGGCAGGGGGGATCAAACCCCCCTTATCAAGGGGGGCAAAAGGCAAAAGGGAGAATAAATAATCGGTTTTTAATAACCAGATTTGGTATTATATATCTTTTTCTGCAAGATTGATAAAATTACAGAATTAATTAAGGTAAAAAGTATCTTTTTTAGCCGATTAAACGGTCAATTAAGCATTAAGATATACTTGAAAATTTTTATTAAAACTCAAAAATTATGACTGAAAATATCCCCACTATTGTGGTCATGCACGGCGACCAAACTGGAGAAGAACTATTACTAGAAGCCCTGAGAGTATTGCAACCCTCGATAATTCGTCAACCGCTTAACTTTGCCGATTTTGATCTTAGTTTAGCCCAGCGTCGCCAGAGTAACAATCAAGTGGTTCACGAGGCCGCCGAAGCGACTCTAAAAACCGGATTAGCTCTCAAAGCTGCCACCATCACCCCAGAAATTAAAGGAGATGTGGGCAGTCCTAACGCTATTTTAAGAGAAGCAATGAATTCTCAGGTAATTCTCCGCATCGGTCGCCGTATCCCCGGTATTCGTCCGATTGGGGGCGTTTATTCTCCCATTGCCATTGTCCGCATGGCCGTTGACGATGCCTACGGGGCCAAAGAATGGCGAGAAACCACTGCCACCGGCGATGAAATTGCCTATCGCACCTCGCGCATTTCTAGGGCTACCAGTCGCGCTGTGGCCGAGTTTACCTTTCAACAGGCCAAAAAAACCGGGGCGCGGGTATTTGGTGGCCCAAAATTCACCGTTAGTGCCACCTACGAAGGGATGTTTAAAGAGGAATTAGACGCGGCGGCCCAAAGACATCCGGAAGTGCGTTATCAACCCCTGTTAATTGATGCAACTTTTGCCCTACTTTTACAAACCGACGGCGAAGCTTTGGTGATTCCAGCACTTAATCGCGATGGCGATTTATTATCTGATTTTGTCTTGCAACTCTATGGCAGTATTGCCGGGGCCGAAAGTTTAGTTTTGGGATTTGATGAGGAGACCTTAGCGGTTAAAACCATTATGGCAGAAGCTCCCCACGGCACGGCCCCAGCTTTAGAGGGCAAAAATATCGCTAATCCCATGGCGATGATTTTAGCCTCGGCAGCTTTGTTAGGTTATATCGAAACTAGCGAGGCGCGTAAAGCTTCCAGGGCAATTTATGAAAGTGTCTTTGAAACTATTCACGAGGGCAAAAAAACCCCCGATTTAGGGGGCCAAATGACCATGAGTGAGTTTACCGATGAGGTGATTCGTCGCGTGGTCAGTAAGTTAGAAGTTTGGTCTGCTTTGGGGTAAACGAACTCATCTGATTGCTCTCTTAAAGGAGTTTGAAGAAAGGGTAATCCCAAAAAATAAGAATTGTTGCAAAGGCCTTGCTTTTGTTTGTTTTGCGGAAAAATAAAAGCTACCTTTGAAGTGTACAATGGAGTCCCTTTACAGGATTAGGATAAGAACAATGAAACTACAAACTTTGACAAAAACTCTGACTATTGCTCTGATTGGTGTAGGAGCTGCCTTGACCTTACAATCACCGAGCCAAGCTCAAACCAGATTCGAGTGTCTTGTGCCAGTGACGGGTCCCTATATAGGAATTCCGACAACTTTTGTCCAATCCGGCCCTAATGAATACAGAGCGGTGATTCGTTGGTCTTCTGATTATTTTAGTGGTTCCGGTTACACTCCCATGCGACGGTGTGAAGAAGTAACTGGAAGATTCAATAGCCTGAACTCTCGACCAGGCGGAATTGGTAATATTAACACGGGCTATCTGAATGGTGAACCAGTCATCTATGTCTCCAGTAGTGGGCGAGAACGGGCTAATAGTGCTAACCTATTATTTACCCTCAAGAGAGGAGATGATGCGAGGCAAAAACTTGCGCAGTTATTTGGCCTCCGGCAAGGAGCCAGCAGCAGTCCTTTGTTTGAAAGCTCATCGGATTCTGCCACTATCGATTTCAGCAAATTCCTAGAAAGCGTTCCCGTGGAAACAAATCCCGCTACGGGTTCGTCCTCTTCTCCGGCGCCGGGGACTTCCCCCGAACAGTCGCCCCAAAAACCATCAGGCGGTTCTGCTTGGTAAACTTTTCTAGTTCTATAGATAAGGTAGGTTGGGTTGACGCAAGGAAACCCAACGCCCGCTGTTTGGTAAACTTTTATAGTTCTATAGATAGGAGCATAGTGATCAAGTGAGTCGGCCTATAAAAAGAATTTTGGCTGGTGCGGGCAGTTTATTATTGGGACTGTCCACACCTTTGCTTGCTGTCCAAAGCTATGCTCCTGCTCTGGAACCTAACCAGGCCAATGCCTATAGCTCTCAACAACTTTCACAACAACAGCTGCTTCAGTTAGCTAGAGCAATTACCGTTAAGGTGTTATCAGAGCAAGGCTGGGGTTCGGGCATTTTAGTTGAAAAGCAGGGTGCTTCCTACAAAGTTCTCACGAATGACCATGTTTTAGGGCGGGATCGCTCTCGGGGTTGGCAAATACAAACCCCTGACGGCAAGATACATCGGGGTCAGTTGGTCAGAACAATTCGCTTGAATAATTATGATTTAGGCTTAATTTCTTTTCGCAGTAGCCAAGTTTATTCTATTGCTGATTTGGCTAATGTCGATGATCTCACTATCGGAGATGAAGTTTTCGCCGCCGGCTATCCCTTTGATTTTACCTTCACCGTTGGTAAAGTGTCGCTTTTGAGTGATAAATCCTTTTCGGGGGGCTACCAAATCGGCTATACCAATAAGATTAAAAATGGCATGAGTGGCGGACCGCTGCTGAATCGGCAAGGTAAAGTTATTGGTATTAACGGCATTCATGCTTATCCCCTCTGGGGTAAATCCTACGTTTTTGCTGATGGAACGGTGACTTCACCGGCACTGTGGGAACAAATGAGTCGATTAAGTTGGGCGATTCCTATTGGGACTTTTTTACAATCGGGGTCATCTTCTGTATCTGCTTCCAGTCGGCAACGGCCCGCAGTGTCACCCCCACCGCTTCCCACCCATAGAGAACCCACTTTCTGGGAAGATTTTCCTTCTCCATCCTCGTCAACCCCAAGAGAAAAGAATCCCGCTCCCACACCACTCTGGTAAATTCCACTCAACTGTATTTTTAAACCAGAATGAGCAACAATTTCTTGAAAATTTCCGCCGCCCTAGTTAGTATAGCGGTGTTTGTGGTTTCTCCTCAGATTGCTAAGGCATCAACAACTGAGGAGATAGAAAAAATTGCTGAAAAGATTACCGTTTTAATCCCCTCAGAAGAAGAGGGGGCGAATGGGAAAATTACTTCTAATGGCTCCGGATCGATTATTGCCAAAGAAGGAAGAGTTTATACTGTTCTTACTGCTAGTCATGTAATCTGTAAAGATGCTAGAGATGCCTGCAAGTTCTATTACGATCAACTAAAAATTATTACCTGGGATGGCAAGCAATATCCGCTCGATTACAATAGCATCAAAAAATTACCAGGAGTAGATCTAGCTCTCGTGCAGTTTCAGAGCGACCAAAATTATCAATTGGCGACCTTGGGTAACTATCAAGTAGCTGACGAACAATTTATTTTTGCTTCTGGATGGCCCGACCCGAAATTTATCGGCAAGCGGAAACGATTGTTCAATCTGGGGAAAGTGCTACCCAAGGACATTACACCCTTGCTGAAAATATTTCCTCCGGAGTTGGGGTATGAGATAGTTTATACCAGTGTCACCTATGGGGGCATGAGTGGCGGTCCAGTGTTAGATATAAATGGACGAGTCATCGCGGTTCACGGACAAAATGAAGCCGAAAAAATCGAAAAGGTTCCCGTGCCAATTGGCTTTAGTCTCGCTATTCCCATCACTACTTTTTTGAAATTAGCACCCCAGTCTGGCATTCAAGGGCAGATAAATGTCGAAAATTCGCCCCCCAATACCTTATCTTTGCAAGAAATTGGTGATGAATTATACAGGGCTTTTGAAGTTCCCAATAATAACGATACTAATCCCCTAAACTGGCTTAATCAAGGCAATAAAATGTGGCGGTTAGGACAATTAGCCCTCGCCTATGCCGCCTATGAAAAAGCCTTGCAACTCGATGCTCAACTCTATCAAGCTTGGTACGGGAAAGGTCTGGTCTTGACCTACTGGAAACGCCCCCAAGAGGCGCTGGCCGCCTACGAACAAGCTCTCAAAATTAATCCTAACTCCGATACCGCCAAAAAACTGCGCGACAAGCTCCAAGAATCTTTAGGGGGAAGAAATACCCCTCCTGTAACTCCCTCACAGCCAACCACCGCGCCCACCGTGGAGCCTTCACCACAGCCCTCTAATCCAAGGAGACTATGGTGAAGTCAGTCCCGATGAAAAAATTTTCACCCCCACAGATGAAAGAGGTTTCCTTCCCTACACCCCACACCCCACACCCCACACCCTCTTTCAAGTCAGTAGGGAAAACGCGGTTAGCTAATAGTCGGTTGGACCAATTTAGCTAAGGATGCTTGAATTGCTCGTAGTTCTGCGGGGGGATTGCGGAGAAACTCTTCGTTACTGGCTAAAATCATCGCATTATAGGCCAGCACCGCCGCCAGCAATTTAGCTGGCACTACCTTGTCATCCCTGGTCAGTTTCTCTAAGCTGGCCAATAAGTCTTGAATAACATTTAATGGCGGTGCGCCGGGGGCTGAGTAAAGAGCGGCGGTGACAGCATTGATATTATTACCCGCCTGTGCATCCCCTGTTAAGATGCTCAGTAGCAATTGCTGAATGGCTGGGGGAATCGGGATACCTGTGGGGGAGGTTAAATTATTATCAGCTAACTGAATATTCAGAGAAGCCGCCGCCTGATTAACAGCGATTTGAGCCGGTTCTCCCCCCTGAAATCCCGTTACCGTCGTGGTGGTGGGGAAAGTTTGACCAGCAAAATCCCCAGTGGAAAGAATTGGCCCAGTGGCATCGGACTGGTTGCCGGTTTGCGCCATACCGGGAGAGACTAGGGCATTGGTCAGCAAAACCGCCGCCACTAGGGAAACTTGCCAATTAGTCAACCATTTCATCAACATGGTCTTTATCCTCATTCAAAAAACTAAATTAGACAATCTAAAAACCGACTAACGGGGGAAAAAGTAATTGTAGCCGATACTCATGACGAAGCGAGCGCCGTCCCCGGCATTGCCCGTTAAATCAGCACCGGCAAGGTTAACCGTCAAGGGGACTTTCGGGAAAGGAATCAGAGAAATACCTGCGTTTAAATCTTGACCCGACCATTCGACAATGGCCGAGACTGGTTCAACAATTCGTAAACCAGCACTAGCAAAGACACCCAGCGAGTTTACCCCATCTTCGATGGCTCCTTCCGAGCGAAAACGACCACCACCAACACCCAAAGAGAGCGTCAATTGACTAAAGGGTTCTTCCGTTGTTTCTGTGAACTGAAAAAATTTGCTCACCACCCCGTAGATACTGCTACCGGCATCTGTCTCACCCCAGCGAATGGCGTTTTCAAATCCTAGGGCCACAGCAAAACCTTCTGGCAGAGAACGGTGAATTTTAAAGCTAAAACTACCCCGTCCGGCGTTATCACCAAAAAGGCTCAAAATCGCCAGAGTTACATCCAAACCGACAATTTTCTGGGGTTCTCCTAAACCGACCCCTAGGGCTAACCCACCATCTGCTTGATTGGTAAAACGGGTTCTCGACTGGAAACCGAAACCACCGAAAATCTGCCCAAAATTCGCTCCAAAACCGATGGGAGTAGAAATACTGGCACTAGGGGCAACCACAAATTCCGCCAGTTTCACAGAAAGGGTTCGCGGTTCCTCAATCAGGAAATCTTGACGTAAACGCTGCAATTCGGGGGAAATATTGGGATCAACGGGGGTAGATGCCTGTGCTTGCCATTTTTCGACTTCTGGCGAGTTATTAACTCCTACTGGTAAAAGCTGACTCGCTTGCGTTGTCCCTAGATTCGCCTTCCATTCTTCTAGGGTTGAAATTGTCCTGGTCTTTTCTGTTGCTAAAGTATCGAGGGAAGATTTCCCTAGTTTATTTTCTAAGGATGAGGGCAGATTACTATCGGCTAATCCCTCTGTTGTCGAGAAGGAATTGGTTGTCAGAACTCTTTCTGTCCTCTCTAATTCTACGGGGGAATTAATGATAATTTTTTCCTGGGATACCCGAATAGAAGCAGCGTCAATGTCTAAGGGGGAAGGAAGGGCCTTCACCCCATCGCAAAGTATGGCCGTCCCCAAACAGGAGGCAATGAAAATTCCCCCAGAAAATATCTGTCTCATTTGGCTGTTTCTTTTGGCTTTTTTTAACAACACTTCCAGCTTTCCTCACAGACGAAGTTAATTTGCAAAAATTGTAACTGATTTATGCTTAGATAGCAAGTCATCAAAGTTGTCCGTTAAGTACCTAGGCAAAATTAATTACACATATCTAACCCCCCCTTTGCCTCTTGCCTCTTGCCTTTCTTCACTAAGAAATTTATTTTGCACGACTACTTATCAATCATGGAATCCCCCGGCTCTCCTCGACTTTGTATGATAGGGCGTTGGGTTTCATGCTTCCACCGTTCGGCTGAGCTCACGGCCGAAGCCCAATCTACGTTCATCTTATATTTAATTCCACCCACCCACTTAGCAAGTTATTAAACCTGTTCGTTATCAATCATGGAATCCCCTAGTGCGCCTAAATGAAGTGTAAAAAATTTACCACCTCTATTCTTGGCTTCGATGGTTGTGCTGCGTCTCTGTTCACGAATCAAATAGGCGGATTATATTGCTAGAACTAAAAAAAGCGGGTTGAACCCCGCTTGTAATCAAAAACTAAGCCAACTTAAAGGCATCTCGCCAACACCAGCGCAACAGGGTAAAAGCTATCAAACCTTTAACCACTTCTAGACACCAGTAACCAATCTGCAAAGACATCATTTCTCCCGACATTCCCGACGCGGCAACGGGAGCCAGTAAACCCATAGCACTCAGATTGGGAGTGAGAAAATAGGTGTAAATTAGGGTGATTACTAAGAGAACACCAGCGAATAGAAGCGATCGATGTTCGGGGAGATGGATTAAGGTATGATAGCGGTGGAAGACAACAAAGCTACACAGCACAATCGCCGCACAAACTAATTCCAGATGGTTAAAAATGCCAAATAGCAAGTAACCAGCACTGGCAAAGCCATTTTGTGTCATCATGCCAGCTACGGATAAGCTGGGGAGAATGATTAAATCGATGACGAAACTGGCACTTAACCAGAAACCGAGAACAACCATCGCTAAGGTTGTCCAATTAAACCAAGACCAATAACGCTCAACAAAAGTTTTCATTAGGCTTGCTCCTCCTTGCCTTTATAATTTAATTGTAAAGAGCGTTCGCCAAAATTATGGCCAGTTTTTTGGTAATTCTTAGCAATTCTTATCAATTCTGAGGAGAGCAACCAAACAATACCGCTCTTAAGTAGGTGGGTGGAATTAAATATAAGATGAACGTAGGTTGGGTTGAAGCATGAAACCCAACGCCCCGATGGGTTACGCTACCGCTAACCCATCCTACAAATAATTGTGCCTCCCTACTTATCTCTAGATTTGGCTACCCGCTCGGGGCGGAATTGTAAAGATTTATCAACAAGTGTTTATAAAAACCTTTAAATATTGACCAAGCTAACGATTCTAGACTTACCCTAAAACAATAACTGACTATCTACGGGTTTACTGTTATGGATAAGGATTTTCGTAACTATCGCATGGTTTGCACCCTCACCTTCGGAGATATTTACGGACAAATAATCGTCTGGTTAATCGTTATTTTTCTTACTCTGGCTTCCACTCTAGCTCTTTGGAGTAGCACTAGACAAATTTTCGCCCTCGCTACCGTGGGGTTAGTCGTCGTCCTCTCTTTGCCTTTTTTACTCTTTGCTTTCGTTACTACCCTCCTTAATCATATTGAATTCGTTCCCATCGAAACGGAAACCAACATTCGTCGTGGTCCTGTACCCGGAGTTAGCGGCAGCCGTGTACCCGCAGCTGGCTAAATCCGACCAAATCCCCAATAAATAGGGCTTGCTGAAAAAGTTTTTCCTGGGGGCAGGGTGTGGGGTGTGGGGTGTGGGGTGTGGGGTTTTATCGATTTTCAGGTGGTCAACTACCTAATTTTCAGGGAAAAAGTCCCGGAATTTTCCCCCCAATCACTCCAATGGTCGGCACTTTTTGAGGTCA
>NZ_JASJFB010000034.1:0-5677 GCF_030065455.1 Microcystis sp. M53602_WE12
CAATTGACAAAAATCGCTAAATGCCTTTCTATATAAGGGTTCCATCCCTTATAATCCCCGTCCATTGCATAACACAAACCGAAGAGCCGAATGAATAATAATCAGTTAAATGGTCTATTTACAGACTTTATGCCATTTAATCCTTATTTTTGCCGTTTTTGAACCCTGAAAAATTAATTATGCAAGAGGTCTATTTTAAAATTAGATTACGAATTTGTTTGACTTGATAAGTCTTTACTTTTCCTTGTTTGGGTTGTAGATTTAAAATTTCTTCAATTCCTTCTTGAATGAAAATATGATGACTTCCTCGTATTCTTTCATCAAAGCCAAGTTTTCTCAGCAGTTAACAAAGTTGCTCAAACTTTTTCTCGTTTCGCCGCTGCCAGCATTAAATCCCAGGTTTTTTGATTGGCAATTTGGCTATAGGTAGGGTAACTAATGCCATTCAGTCCCAAAGCTTGCAAAGCCCCAATGCTTCCCCGTCTCCACAGTAAAATAGGCAATGCTCACCCTAGTGATGCAAGGCGTAAAATTTCCCAGATTTTCGGATATTCTCGCTGACTACTTTTGTAGGTCTTCATTGGCCCGAAAAATCGCTTCTTGACCATCACTAGAGGCCACAAAACCCATAAAAGCTTTGACCGCTTCACTAGCAGGTTCTTTGTAAACGTAGTAAAGGGTACGCTGCCAGGGATAATTAGGTTCACTGGCTGAAATTCCGTCCACAGCGAGCGCTCTTACGGTTTTTTGGTTGGCGATTTGGCCATAGGTTGCGTAACTAATGCCATTCAGTCCCAAAACTCGCAAGATTGGGGTGGTGGCATCCCTCTCCATCATTTTAAAATTAGTTCCCCTACCAAATTCTCCCCCTTGCAGCACTTCCTGACGAAAACTTTGATAAGTGCCACTAATAGGAGGACGATTAATCACTTGAATAGTAGCAGCAGAACCGCCCACCTCCGACCAAGAGGTGATTTTTCCGGTAAAAATATCTTTAACTTGGGCAGTGGTTAACCCCCCCGCAAAGGGGTTTTTTACTCCCACCACAATAGCGATCGCATCTCGGACGATCGGACTAGAAGCCAATCCCTGAGAGCGTTCTGACTCGGTTAAAGGTCGTGACACCGCCGCAATATCGATCGCCCCCCGGGCCACTTCCTCTAATCCCCTATCAGATCCTTGAGCATTTGTCAAGACTTCTACCCCCTGAAATTTGGCCGTTAAAGCGGCTTTTAAGGCTTGATTAATCTGTACCATACTGGTAGAGCCGTTAATGCGAATTGTCGTGCCACTGGGGATAGAAGTCGGTGGGGCAAAACTGACCACTCCCTGGGGGGAAGGGGGAGGGGGTAGCGGAGAGGAGGCACTTCCCGATGTGGGGGATTTTTGCGGACTTTTACTGCTGCCACAGAGAAAGAATTCTTGACCCGCAGCACATTGACTTTGCAGCCAAAAGTAACCCCCACCTAAAATGCCCGCAGTGGCTAAAAGAGCGATTATTAAAGCAGTTGTTTCGTTTTTTTGAGACATACCCATCATTTGCTGACATTAGGGGGTCGATCGCCCCGACACCGGTGATCAATGGAAGTTTCGATGATATTATCTTAGTGCATGGAAATCCACTCTTGATTTAGGACTGTATATCATGACCCACGCACCTATATCCCCAGTCGTACTGGTTATCCTTGATGGTTGGGGTTATCGCCCGCAAAGGTCGGATAATGCGATCGCAATGGCGAAAACCCCGATTATGGATAGTCTCTGGGAAGTTTATCCCCACACCTTAATCCGCACCTCCGCTAAGGATGTGGGACTACCAGAAGGACAGATGGGCAACTCGGAAGTTGGCCACCTGAATATCGGAGCGGGGCGAGTTGTACCACAGGAGTTAGTACGAATTTCCGATGCGATCGAAGATGGTTCGATTCAACAAAATCAGGCTTTATTAAAACTCTGCGCCGAGATTCGCCCTAAAAAAAGCAAATTACACCTGATTGGTTTATGTTCCGAGGGAGGAGTCCATTCCCATCTCGATCACTTACTGGGATTATTAGACTTAGCGAAAGTGCAAGGGATTAGCGATGTCTGCATTCATGTCATCACCGATGGTCGCGATACTAATGTCACCGACGGAATGCCAGCTATTAAACGGATTCAAGAACATATTAATAAAATCAGTCTCGGTCGCCTGGTGACTCTCAGTGGCCGTTATTATGCCATGGATCGGGATCGCCGTTGGGATCGGGTGGAAAAAGCCTATAACGTGATGACCAGTGATCAAGGTATCGACGGGCGATCGATTACTGAAGTATTACAGGCATTTTATGATCAAAATATTACCGATGAATTTATTCCCCCCACCAGAATTGCACCGGGGGCGATCGAAGCTGGCGATGGGGTGATATTCTATAATTTCCGTCCCGATCGAGCTAGACAGTTATGTCATGCCCTGACTATGCCCGATTTTGAAGATTTCGATCGAGATTTAATTTCTCCCCTCAGTTTTGTCACTTTCACCCAATACGATCCGAAATTACCGGTAGATGTGGCTTTTGCTCCCCAGAATTTAAATAATATTTTAGGACAGGTGATCGCTCAACAGGGATTAAAACAGTTTCGTTGTGCGGAAACCGAAAAATATCCCCACGTCACCTACTTTTTTAATGGGGGGTTAGAAAAACCCTTTGAGGGAGAAGTACGCGAATTAATTCCTAGTCCAAAAGTCGCCACCTATGACCAAGCTCCGGCTATGTCGGCAGCCGCGGTGACAGCAGCGGTCTCTGCGGCGATCGAACAGGGGCTCTATAGTCTGGTGGTAGTCAATTACGCTAACCCCGATATGGTGGGTCATACGGGCATTTTAGACGCGGCCATGAAAGCAGTGGAAACGGTGGATCTATGCTTGGCTAAGTTGTTAAGTAGCATCAATAAATTGGGGGGAACAGTGTTAATCACTGCCGACCACGGTAACGCGGAAACGATGGTGGATGAGTCGGGTAATCCTTGGACGGCCCACACGACTAATCCCGTTCCTTTAATTTTAATTGAAGGGGAACAAAGAAAAATACCCGGCCACGGTGGCGATGTGCAGCTGCGGGATGATGGTCGTTTAGCCGATATTGCCCCCACTATCCTGGAAATTCTCTCTATTCCCGTCCCAGTAGAAATGACCGGGCGATCGCTGATTAAACCAGCCGAAGTGGAAATTAAAGCCAGTCGCACTCCCGTCCGCATCTCGCTTTAACGAGTAAAAAGTCAAGAAAGGGGAATTTTATGCTGAAAACCATCGAAGGTGTTTATCGAGATGGACAAATACACCTAACCGAGTTACCCAATGATATTAGCGATCGCTCACAAGTGCTGGTCACTTTTCTCGATCAAATCGATCCTAGTAAGCTCAGACAACTGATGGAGTATTTAGAGGTCATCGAGGGGATTCAGCAAGGTTTCGAGGAGATAAACTCCGGTAAAACCCGTCCTCTTGCCGATTTTGCCCAAGAAATGGCCGAAAAATATGGTATTTCAGGTTGAAATTACCCCAACTGCCACGGCACAGATCGAAAAAGCCTATCGCTGGTATCGAGGTTATAATGCCGAGTTTGCTGACCGTTGGTTTCGAGGATTAATGAATGCTATTGCGACTCTGCAAGAGAAACCAACTCGTTGTGCTTTAGCGCTCGAACAGACGATTTTTCTACCCAAAGAAGTCCGACAACTTTTTTATGGGAAAGGTAAAAATGTCTATCGAGTGCTTTTTACAATTAGAGATAGTACGGTTTATGTACTATATGTTCGCCATAGCGCCCAAGCACCACTAACACTTGAGGATATAGAGGATGAAGAGGACCCTAGTTGATAACTAATTCAAAGCTGACGGCTTGATAACTGCTATACTTTGTAATGGAAAATAGAGAGTAATAATCATGACAGTGGTGCTGGTAGTACAGATTATTTGGGCGCTGGCGGCGGCCTTTCTGGCGATTTTGGTGTTATTACACAGTCCCAAAGGGGATGGTATTGGCGGTATTGGCGGCCAATCACAGATTTTTACCAGCGCAAAAACGGCGGAAAAAACCTTAAATCAGGTGACTTGGGCGTTGGGGACGGTATTTATCACCCTAACTATTGTACTAAGTGCCGGCTGGTTAAATCGCTAAATGCTGAGAGGTCGGTTCTCTTTTCTAGGACTCGCGGCCTTGGCGAGTCTTTTGCTGTTTTCCTATTCTTTGATCGCCGACAGTCGATCGCTACCGGAGTTAAAAACCCATCCTTTACCCGCTAATTTAGCCCAATGGCAAGAGCAAAACCAGTCCGGGGATTATTTTGATGCTGTGGAAATCAGTCCCGTGGGGGCGTTGATTTGGTCGCAATTTCCCGTGAAGATTTATGTTCACAGCGATCGCAGTTCTTGGCTGAGTTTGGTACAACAGGCGATCGCTGAATGGGGGCAGTATTTGCCGATGGAGTTGGTAAATCGGGCAGAATTGGCCGATATCCTCATTAAACGGGAGTTACCGCCGTCGGGAGTCCGTTTTAATGCCGAAACGGGTAAGTTAGAACTGCCCCGGGTGCGTTCTGCCATAACACAATACGAGATTTTTGTCAAGGAAAATCGCTTAACTCATCGGATGAGTATCCAGATTAGTCCTAATTTAGCCGATCGGTCGGCCTTAGCGGCAGCGCGGCACGAATTAGGTCACGCTTTGGGAATTTGGGGTCATAGTCCCCTAGAGACGGATGTGATGTATTTCGCTCAAACTAGAGATATTGCCCCGATTTCTAGCCGGGATATTAACACTTTAAAAAAGGTTTATCAGCAGCCAACTAAGTTAGGTTGGCAGATGGATAAGCTAGGGTATCTAATACCTGAATAGGTAAATATTGCTCTTCAGTCGGTTCTGCTATTAAAAAGTATAAGTTATGGATATACTTAGTATAACTGACTAAGATCCAGAAGATTAACCATCGCTTAAACCTCTATTTCCTCTAGCCATGTTTTAATCGCACTGATTAACTTGGGTTGCTGGGGAGGGGTGTTGCTGACTCAAGCTATGAATGCCAACTGTGCATCCTATCCAAAAGTTAGTTTAGCTCTAGGTTTTAAAAACCCCACACAAGAAGATTCCTATTGCAAATCAGCAACCCCAATCTTTGCCACCCTCGACAACTAAGCCAATACTAGAAACATATTGTACGGGTTTGCCTAACATTAAGGGATCTATTTCTCCCCAATCGTAAGGTTCATAATCTTCTAAACGAGATAGTTCGCTATCTAACCAATCATCTCTAGGGGCTGTTTTTTCCGAGGGATTGGGCTGTTTCAGGGAGTCTAAGGGTTTAGTCATGGGGAAAAAATGAGTTGGGAATTTATGGGACGTAACCCGCCATGGAAGTGGGAATGATTTGTTGCACGATGGCAAATCCGCGGGTTTCAAAATGTCCTATACACAAACATTTTACCCACTAAGTAGGTAGGAGTTAAAAATTATCAGATGCCCCCCTTATTAAGGGGGGATTAAGAGGGGATCCCCCCGCCTATCGACACCCCCCTTATCAAGGGTAGGGCTGTTTCATTCTCCCATCAGAATATCAAAAGTAAAAGCGATCACTGTCAGGTAAAATGAGAAGTGAACGCGAACTTTTGAAAGATATGTTGAGCTTAATAGAAAAACTAAAA
>NZ_JASJFB010000643.1:0-1150 GCF_030065455.1 Microcystis sp. M53602_WE12
CCCCAGTGCCGACCGTCCTGGCTGTATTTTTCGCACTAAAGCCAACTGTTTGCGGGTTTGCAGCCAAGGGCCGATTTTATTAGTGTACCCGGAAGGAGTCTGGTATCGAAGGGTCAATAAGGAAGCGATCGAAAGAATTATCCAAGAACACCTAATCGGTAATCAAATCGTCACAGAATATGCTTTTCTTCGCCACGATTTACCGGCAATTTCTCGGAACTGTCCAGGAGGAGAACCCGAAACAATAGAGGAAAACATCGTTAAAACTAACTGAAACACAATTAACTACACATATCTAACTACCTGTTGCCTCTTGCCTGTCGATCCTTTGTCCGTCTCCATTCCCCCAACCCTGCAGCCTGGAAAATAGCGATGAAAGAGACCAACAAAGACAATAAACAACTTTTATTAATCGACGATGACCCGAATTTAATACTTTTGGTGAAGGATTATCTAGAGTTTCGTGGTTATAGGGTGACAACCGCAGAAAACGGTCCCGAAGCCCTAGAAATCCTCGAACGCGGGGCAAATACTGCCAAAGCAGCAGAAATCCCCGATATGATTATCTGTGATCTGATCATGCCAGAAATGGACGGTCATGCTTTCCTCGAAAAAATTCGTCGGGACAGTCGTTTTAGTGGCATTCCCGTGATCTTTCTCTCCCCTGAGGGGCAAAGTCAGGATAAGATAACAGGTTTAACCGCCGATGTCTATATGGTCAAACCCTTTGAACCGGAAGAATTAGTGGCCCTGGTGGAGTCTTCCCTTAAACAAGCGGGCCGGTTGCTGAAACGCAGCACCCGCATCCATTCCCCGGATGTCACCCCTGTTCAAGTCCAGGGTAATGTGGAATTAACCCCAACGGAGTTAAAAGTAGTACAATTGGTCGCCCAGGGCATGGCTAATCGGGAAATCGCCGCAAAACTCAATGTTAGTCAACGGACAATCGAAAGTCATGTGTCGAATATGCTCCATAAAACCGGTCTTCATAATCGCACGGAATTGGCCCAATGGGCGATCGAAAGTAATAAGCTGTTGACTATCTAGGGTCTGCTGAAAAAGTTTTTCGTGGGGACAGGGTGTGGGGTGTGGGGTGTGGGGTGTAGGGTTTTACCGATTCTCATCTGGTCAATTACCTAATTTTCAGAGA
>NZ_JASJFB010000667.1:0-5924 GCF_030065455.1 Microcystis sp. M53602_WE12
ACCAAGTAACGAAGAACCCTAACTCTTTTGGTTAGAAAAAGATAAACTTGAGAATCTTCAGTCAAATTTATTGACTCAAAATCAGCTGTACTTAATTTAAATGAATCAACCCTAGGGGTTTGGGGGGTTCTACCCCCCAAAGACGTGGATTGAGTGATAAAATCGGAAGTAATTACCAATTTTAGAAGACAGTTTACATTTAAAAATCCCAACTCAACAGATTTACAAAAATGAGATGCACCGAGGGTTGAACAGGTTGCAACCCCGATAATTAATTACAGAACCCGGAAAATAAAAGGATAACGGAAAACCTTATAAGCATCGTTCCAGACTTGCAGGATAGCAAGAATGGGGAGAACAATATTCACCACAGCAAGAATCGGTAAGAGCAAATAACCGATTAAAACCCAAACTAGAATCCCGGCAATTAGGTAGTATAACCACATATTCAGGTGAAAGTTTAAAGCTTCTTTGGCGTTTTCCTTCACCGTTTCATCATCAGAAATGAAATAAATAGCTAAGGGAATCCCCACCGATACCAGCGTAGCACTCAAAAATATCGAAGCATGACAAGCCACGGATAGGAGTCTTTTTTTGGTTAAATCTTCACTCATGACCATCGGTTTTATCCCCCTAAAATTGGCGGAGAAAGCGGATATCGCTATTATAACAACGGCGAATATCGTCTATCTCATGTAATACCATAGCAAATCTTTCCACGCCAAAACCAGCAGCAAAACCCGTATAGATTTGGGGGTCATAACCGACTGCTTTTAAGACATTGGGATCCACCATACCACAGCCCATCACCTCCAACCATTTGCCTTTCCACTGCACATCTACCTCGGCCGAGGGTTCGGTAAAAGGGAAGTAGGAAGCGCGGAATTTAACCGGTAAATCGGCCCCAAACATTTGCTTAAGAAATTCTTTAATTGTTCCTTTCAAATCCGTAAAGGTTAATCCCCGGTCCACCGCTAATAATTCCACTTGATGGAAAACCGCGGAATGGGTTGCATCCACGGTATCGCGACGATAAACCCGGCCCGGGGCCACAATCCGAATCGGGGGTTCGTGACTTTCCATGTAGCGAATCTGCACCGGGGAGGTATGGGTCCGCAATAAACGACCATCCCTCAAGAAAAAAGTATCCTGCATATCCCGGGCCGGATGGTCAGCAGGGATATTTAAAGCCTCAAAATTATAATAATCGGTTTCTACCTGCGGCCCGGTGGCGATGCTGTAACCCAGACCGACGAAAATATCGATCATGCGATCAACTGTGCTATTTAAGGGGTGAATTCGCCCTAAAGGACGGCTAAGAGCAGGTAGGGTGACATCGAGGGTTTCCGCCGCTAATTTCGCCTTAATTTGGGCATTCTGGAGACTTTCTCGCCGGGATTCCAGCAGCGATTGTACTAATTCTTTGACCTCATTAGCGATCGCACCGAGGCGCGGTCTCTCTTCGGGGCTTAATTTGCCCATTTCGCGTAAAATCTGCGATAATTCTCCTTTCTTACCCAGATAATTCACCCTTAGCTGTTCTAAGTCTTCTAGGGTTGTTGTTTGTTCGATGGAATTTTCCGCTTTCGCTGCCAGGGTTTTTAGGGCAGTTTCGATCGGATGGGGGGATAAACTCATAATTAGGGCATTTTATAGGGCAGCATTCTAGTCTAGTTTATCAAGAGAGGGAATTTGGGGAGACAGTTGCAGGGGCGATTTGCTTTCCGGGGTGACGATTCCCTGAGATGGTTTGCTGTATCATGTTCATCGCTCCCTGTCCCCTCTGATCAAATGGGAGCTTATTGCATGAGTGCCTCGTCGAACCTAGAACTTTCAATAGGAACCAGCTTCTCTTGATTGCATCAGATTTCTGGTTTTTTTAAAATGAACTCGATCGAGGCAAAAACCGCAGATAATTCTAGTTTAGTTGACGAGGAGAGTTTCTGGTAAACTTCGGCAATTTGATTAGAAAAACTATAGACTAATTTATTCTCCATATAGAGAGGATGTCCAATATAGTGGGAATCTTTAAGAATTTTTTTCAGTTTGTTGACTCGCTTCGGTGGAACAATTAACACAAGTTTTCCTGCCAGTTCTGGATAAATTTTTAGTAATTCCATAAAGCGATCGATTCCTGTGGTGATCCGTGTACTGGTTTCTACTTCAAAAGCGAACACTGCATCGCCTAAGTTATTAAACCAGATGAGATCGATCTGTTGTATTTTATCTCTGTCCCACTTTCCTAATTTATCGATCGGTAATTTTTCTAGAGAAATATCTTTAAAAGCTTCTCCATTCCAATAACCTGTAGATTGTTCTTTTTTGCCAATATAAGGCTTTAATCCGACAGCAATAGCAATTTTTGCCAGAGCGTAGATAATTTGATCGTGAGGAATTTTATCTGCTTGTTTGGGAAAATCTAAACCAGTTAAAACGGAAGAAATTGGCTCTATATTTAAATCGAGAGTTAGCTGAAGACCTTCTTCTTGCCCTAGTTGCCAGTGCCGACCATCGGGAGAATAAGCTAACTTTTCTAAAACCTTTAAAATCGATTGATCGCTTGGTGTTGTCCCGTTGATCAGGTTAGGCATGATCGCAAAAATAATTTCATCAAAAGTTGCTACTTTTCCCTGTCGTTTTTTGGCAGTTAGAAAATCCAAGAGATAAAATCTTATTCGATCTTCTAGCGGAATAAAGCAACCGATTTTCGTATTTGTACGAATTCTCCAGAGATGATCTAATTCCGAAAAGTTGAATTCCTCTTTTAACAAAGGAGTAATATCATCTATTTGTTTCTTGACTTGGGTTAGTAAGCCATTTTCCAATAATTTAGGAATGAGCGCATTATAAATATCTTCTGTGGAAGCACCCGAACTTTTAACGATTGTCATCTCGGCCACTTCTTTAATAATTTGCAGGATATCGATCCCGACTTTACTGATGGCGATTGTTTTGGGATTATTCACTTTTCTAAAGTTTAAAACTAACTCTCCCGATAGGACAGTCAGAGGATTTTTCTTTTTGTGTAATGAGGGCGTAGTAGAATGTTGTACAGAGGAATTTACATACTCAAAACCAGCTTCTTGAGCAGATTTAACGATTGCATCCCAATAGGCGGGATCTTTGTGAGCAAAAACAATACTCATCCAGCGATCAAATTTCAAAACTCGAAACATTTCTCGAATGGAATTCGATAACAAATTGATGTAAGTTTCTTTCGATTTCTTTAAATCTCCTCCTTCGATCGCTTCCAATTCTCTTGCGTTATCGCTCACTTCAAATCCTAGCCAAGCATTCCACATAGTCGAGAGATCTAAATAGGCAATATGTTGTCCGTAGGGAGGATCGGTATAGATATAATCCACGGATTCGGACGATATGCCAGTTAAGTCCGTCGCTGAGAAATCAAAAATTGAAAAATTTTCTTGATAAAAATCACCGATTACTGTATTAGTTTCGATCTTGAATTTTGCCGTCCCCTTAAATTTCTGCTCGAATTGTTCCCAGACATTAAGATCGATAGTTTGAGGAGGAATCCAATAGCGATATAAGCGCATAATTCCGCTATTTCCCCGGCTTTTTATTCTTCCTCTCGTGGAACTAAAGGTTAAATTGGTTTTATTGAGAGTTGCCGAGAAAGTAAACCTCATTAAATCTTTAATGATCGGATCGGTGATTAATTCAATCTGGTTGAGAATTAGAGAAAGGGAAAATAATTGACGTTTGGTAAACAAATTTTCTACAGATTCTGCGTCCGCATTTTTCGGTAAACGAACCCCTTGCGGATACCAATAGGGAATCTCTAAATCCGCCGCTTCTTCTGGAGACATTCGATAAACTTCCTCAATCTTTTCCTGACAATTTCTGGCGATGTCATCGAAAGCAGACCGAAAATCATCGATGTTAACGGGACTAACAGCGATATTGCGGCAGATAAAACCAGCCATCGGGTTAATATCCGAGTAAATCGCCTTTCGCTTTAAAACTAGAGCCTCTACCGCAGTCACTCCCGATCCCCCAAAGGGATCTAAAACCACATCTCCCACCTGACTAAAACGCTTAATATATTCCTGTACCACATTCCAAGCGCGCCGGGTAAAATAGGGATGACTTCCCCAATGGCGTAACGTCCCTTGTTTTTTGGGATCGATCGGCCCAGAAATGGGATCGATCATTCTATAGTCGAAGGAGGAAGCACTCATCTGGCCTTAAGAATAGAGTTCTATATATTACTGTACCCAGATGTGAGGGTATGGCGAGGATACCCTCTTGGGAGCATCCTACGCACTGCCGGAGGAAGTCCGGCTCTTGTTGCCGTTTCTCGGCAACAGGTGGGGAAAGCACCCCAGAAATCGAATCCTCGGCCTTAGTTTCCAGGGTTTTTAGGGCAGTTTCGAGCGGATGGGGGGATAAACTCATAATTAGGGCATTTTATAGGGCAGCATTCTAGTCTAGTTTATCCGCTCCCGTGGCGAGACAGGCAGAATCGATAAAAGCTAATAGCTATGTGCTAGGATGGAAATTGAGAATAAAAGTCGGCACTGCGGCTCGTTGTCAGTATTAATGGTCAAAGCGTTTCTGTTTAGTATTGGTTCAGCTAGTTCCCGAAATCTTGGTTCTCTACAAATCTGTTGTTTTTATCTGTGCAAGGATAGGTTTTATGTCAATTTATGTTGGTAATCTCCCCTTCGAGGTTGACCAAGAAGACGTGGTTGAGGTTTTTAAGGAATATGGTGAAATCAAGCGCGTTCACCTCCCCATGGATCGGGAAACGAAAAGAAAACGCGGGTTCGCTTTCGTGGAAATGGAAACCCCAGAGCAAGAAGCGAAGGCTATTGCCGCTCTTGACGGCGCTCAATGGATGGGACGAGAATTAAAAGTCAATCAAGCTCGTGAAAAAGAACCCAGATCTTCCTTCGGTGCTGGCGGCGATCGCAATCGGGAGCGTCGCTACTAATCCCCGACCGTAACCATTCTAGGTGATCGGAAATTTGGGTTGAAAACCCCGTCCTTTTAGGACGGCTTTGTGCGAGAATAGCTCCAGGTTGCCAACCGTGAGAACGTGAGGAAGCAGGTTAAACTTCCTACTCCGTCATCTCAAAATTTCTAACAGTCAATGGTGTTCAATTAAGTCCAAACTGTAAGAACGCAAAACAATTAAATACTGTGGGACACACAGAAATTTACGCTTGGGGAGTAGTCCATAAGAGTGCTTGCCTTATCGGTGTAGTCGGACTAGACATGAAACCGTAAGACCAAAATTAGCGTTGCTAGTGGAGGCAGGATTCAGCCCAAGAATCTCCGCACTTTTAGGGCGGAGAGTGTCAATGTCAATAGGGGGAGCGAGCGCTCGTTTCCCCGCTTGTCTATCTAATATCCCAAGGAGATTCTTGTGGCTAAACGTCGTAATTTGAAAAAAGAAAAAGCTGAACGCAACCGCGCCTACGCGCGTCAATTCCGGGCTGCCTCTAATCGTACCACCACCAGAGGAGGTAGAGGCGGTTATTCCAGCGATCAAAGACAATCTTCGGAAAATGAAGGGGCAGCCGATACCTAATCTGCTGACTTAGTTAGGGTCTGCGGCAAAAAGTTTTTCGTGGGGACAGGGTGTAGGGTGTGGGGTGTGGGGTGTAGGGTTTTACCGATTCTCATCTGGTCAATTACCTAATTTTCAGAGAAAAAGTCCCAGAATTTTCCCCCTATCTCTCCCACAACTGGTACTTTTTGTCAATCAAAAAGTCTAAAAGTCTTACCCAACAAGGTTTTTAGATTTATTCAGCAAGCCCTAATTATGAAAAAATAGGAATTGTTGGAAAACTGAGGCGAGTGGACTGTTCGACCAGGAATCAATCAACAGAAATTGAAGTCAAAAATCTAGACCATCTGGGATTAGTAGCTGGAATTATCGATGAAATAGGAATCGT
>NZ_JASJFB010000083.1:0-4518 GCF_030065455.1 Microcystis sp. M53602_WE12
GTCAACTTGTTTTTGAAATTCTCGGGCGATTTGACCAAAAACCGCTTTGTCTGCTTCATTTCCGTCACCTACTTTCAGGAATAAAGGTACATCTCCATCCCCACTTACGATTAAGTCAATCATAAATTGTTTCAAGTCAGGTCTTCGGTCGCGGGAGTAAGCTAAACGGCTTTTACTTCGGATCACCGATATAGACTCCAAAAGGGTTATAGCTGTTGGATCATGCAGGTTAAGCGCCGTTTAGCTTATGCGACGGTGGTGGAAGCAGAAACTTAAATCGTGAGGTTTAGGAATCGCCGCACTTTTAGGGCGGCGAGGATGTCAATAACTTGACATTTCATCTGGCCGAGGTTATAACTATACTAGAGTGCGTAGTATCCGTACTTTGCCCTAATAAAAAGTAACAAACCACTTAAAATGATCACAAACATCTCTAGACGACTAACCACTGGCGCTCTTGCTATCGCTGGCAGCGTTGCCGCTTTCGGCTTTGCCAATACTGCCCCCGTCCAAGCGCAGGCGGTGGATTGTTTCCCACAAAGTTTCAACAATTTCAAGGACAATCCTTGCCGGAAAGGGGACAAGTTGTTTACACACATCAACTCATCTGGCAGTGGTATAAATAGCCCGGGCAATTTTCTGACCATTACGGAAACCGTGCTGCCCTTGGGCGATTTGCACACCTTCACCTTCACCCCAGCTAACCCTCTGACCAGTTTAAGTGGCGTTTATGTCATAGATTACACGATCGAGATCGTTGATGACCCCGACACTCCCGACAACGAACTTTTGACGAAGATGTTCGAAGCATTCAGCGCTGGCTATACCACAACTGGCCAGACTGACTCCGGTGTCTCTCTGAACCAGACGGTTTGGTCAGATGCTTTCGGCGGGTCGAGTTTGGTCGGAACCTCGGAGGCCAAAAGCTCTAGTATTGGTGGCACTGGCTCTCCTGGCCTAACGGTTCCAATTGCTCCGAATATCCTGAAACTTTACGTCAGAAACACTTTCTCTGTCTCTGATGTTGACGGATCACTTAACAGTATCACCAACGATTTCAGACAAAAATCCATTGTTAAAACCCCCGAACCTTCTGCTATCCTCGGTATCTTAGCCGTTGCTGGTGTTGGTGCTTTCGCTCGTCGCAAGAGCTAGTCACTGCCATTGAATCAAAAGCAAGCGTTAAGGTTAAGCTTAACGCCTTTTTTTGTGTCTAGAGAAGGGGATGGGGGAGTGGGGGGTTCGAGCATTTGTATTAAAATATCCAATACGCAATTTAAATGCAGTATACTGTTCACTTAACAATCCCACTGGTCACTGATAATTGATCACTGATCACTGATCAGCCATTCCGAGGCCCTTTCACCTAAATCTAGGGCCAGACTAACCGCTTTACCGAGACGGGGACGCTCGCGGGTTTCGCGGATAAAAGCTTGAAATTGACTAAAACCACCCCATTCGTGGAGATAATTAGCGATCGCATTGAGATGTTCCAGATATTCAGACTCGGAGAGGGGAAAAGAAGCTTGTTCGAGATATTTCCACATTACCTGGACATGAACCTTATCTTTGATGCGTCGTAGCTGGATATCGTAGGAACGACCCCATTTTTCTAGTAATAATTGCTGTAAGTCCACACCCGTCATGGTTGCTATCGCTTCTCAGATGTCAGTCGGCCTCTTGATTTTATCACAAATGTCAGGGGAGGACCCTCGGTTTTACCGAAGGGATGAAACCTGAACAACATAGAACAGCAAAGCACAACGATCAGATATCTCCACTTGATCGGATAGTTTCAACCTGTTGAACTTTACTCCACTGTGACACTTTTGGCTAAATTGCGCGGCTGATCCACGTCTAAACCGCGACGGGCTGCGATATGATAGGAGAGCAATTGTAGGGGAATTACTGTTAGAATTGGCGATAATAATTCTTCAATTTCCGGCACATACAACAAATCATTAAAGACTTTTGGCGCTTCCGTATCGCTGTCGGCAACTACTCCCAATAATCGCGCATCCCTTGCTTTTGCTTCCTGTGCATTGGAGAGAACCTTATCATAAACTATCCCCGGCATAGCAATCGCTACTACGGGAACTTTTGCATCTAAAAGCGCGATTGGTCCGTGTTTCATTTCTCCGGCTGGATAGCCTTCCGCATGAATATAACTGATTTCTTTGAGTTTTAAGGCCCCTTCTAAGGCAATGGGGAAATTAATCCCCCGTCCCAAGAAAATAAAGTCTTGGGTGTCATTAAATTCATGGGCCAATTCTTCGATCGCTTTTTCCTGTGTTTCTAAGACAGTTTCGATCGATCTTGGCAGCGATCGCATTCCATTAATAATTTCCTCGATTCTCTCTAAAGACAAAGTTTGACGACGATAGGATAAATCCAAAGCTAAGAGATAAAAACCCAATAATTGTGCCGTAAAACTCTTAGTTGCCGCCACCCCGATCTCGATTCCTGCTTGGGTATTAATAATCTGATCGACCATTTGTGCTAGGGTACTTTCGGGGCGATTAGTAATACCGATAATCCGGGCCTGATATTTTTTTTCTAATCCTAAACGACGCTGTTTTTCCGTTTCCAAAGCCGCTAAAGTGTCGGCTGTTTCCCCCGATTGCGTCACCCCGATAGTTAAAGTATTGGGCATCAGGGGCGTGGGTGCATAGCGAAATTCCGAGGCGTACTGTACCCTGGTGGGAATACCTGCCAACTGCTCGATCAAGTATTTACCGACTAAACTAGCGTGCCAACTGGTTCCACAGGCTAAAATCTGAATATGTTCTAAATTATCGTAAATTTCTTCAGAAAAATTAATATTTATCGGGTTGACATTATCCTCATTTTGTGCTGTCCAATGGGGATGCAGATAGGTTCCTAAACAGTCGCGCACCACTCCGGGTTGTTCGTAGATTTCCTTGAGCATGAAGTGACGATAACCCTGTTTTTCTACGGTCGTCGGACTCCAATCGAGGACTCTGGGGCTTTTACGGACTCTTTTGCCCTCAAAATTATAAATTTCTACTCCCAAGGGTGTTAACCGAGCGATTTCGCCATTATCCAGGGACAGCACCGCCCGGGTATGGGGAACCAAAGCACTAACATCGGAGGCACAGAAAAACTCCCCTTGACCAAAACCGATGATTAAAGGGGCGTGTTGCCGCACGACAATCAATTCATCGGGATAATCGGGACTAATCACCCCTAGGGCAAAGGCCCCCTCCAAACGTTCAATTGCCCTTAAAACTGCCTTGAGGAAAGGACTCACCCCCAAGTAGTCTTCATCGGTAGGTTTGGGTAGATAACTGGCGATTAGATGGGGAATAACTTCTGTGTCGGTTTCCGAGTCAAATATGCAGCCTTTTTCCTTTAATTCTGTTCTTAATACCTGAAAATTTTCGACAATGCCATTCTGTACCACTGCCACCCGTTGACTATTATCGGTGTGGGGATGGGCATTACTTTCTACGGGTTTGCCGTGGGTTGCCCAACGGGTGTGACCGATGCCAATTTGGGAGGGATTAACTTCCTGTTCTAATTTTTCCCGCAGATTGTAGAGTTTTCCCTGGGCGCGGACTCGATGTAATTCACCTTCGAGAATTGTGGCAATTCCTGCCGAATCATAACCCCGATATTCTAAACGTTCCAAACCAGCTAGGAGAATATCGATCGCTGTTTGGGTTCCGATATAGCCAACAATTCCGCACATTCTTTCCCTGACCCCATTTAGGCTAAGTCCGATCTATTCTATCGCAAGCGTGACACTTGTTTGCTTAGAGGCTAAAGACGCACTGGTAAGGGCAAAGTTTCCTCTAATGGGACTCATCCTTCGCTCATTTTTGGGAGCAAGATGGGGTCAAAGAGTTGGAAAAGCTCACCCCGTCAAGGATTGAGCGAGCGGTACTGACGGGATTTGATCCTGAAGCAAAGAAGTCAGTCCCATACTCAAACAAGAGACCTCTTGCAAAAATCAAAAATCTTCCTTTAGGTGAGGAGTAAGGAGCCAGTAGCCAGGAGAATTAAGAATGAGCGTTAATTGATTAGGGTTTGCGGCAAAAAGTTTTTCGTGGGGGCAGGGTGTGGGGTGTAGGGTGTAGGGTTTTACCGATTTTGAGTGGGCATGGTGCGTTCCCAAAAATCGATCGGTGGAGCAGTGGGAGCCAGATTAGGGGACGCACCCTACAAGATCGCACTACGCAGTGCCTTCGGCATCGCACTACAATTGCTCCAGCAGCATATCGTACTCTGCATGGGAACCAACCCAGAACCAAATCACCGTATCATAGACAACATCTAACGTATAGGGCTTAATATATTCTAGCTTTCACGTTGCTACAGCGATGGCGTACTGTTACCCAGTGCCTTCAGCATCGCACTCTACTTCAACGCTTCGATCGTAACTAAACCACCCTCAATTGCCTGAATTCGCAAATCGTATCCTCGTAATAGCTGCATCCCAATCAACGGAACCGTCTCTGATTCGTTGATGTAAATCTCACGATATTGCCCGTCCCA
>NZ_JASJFB010000084.1:0-5318 GCF_030065455.1 Microcystis sp. M53602_WE12
AAATTAGGTAATTGACCAGATGAGAATCGGTAAAACCCTACACCCCACACCCCACACCCCACACCCTGTCCCCACGAAAAACTTTTTCAGCAGACCCTAATTAGGGGTCTCAAGCTCCCCCTAACGGCCACCGAGAAAACCTTCACCAGCTAAGTATTTTTACTCAAGTCTCTGGAGGGGGACAGCTTATGTGACAGTTGAGGGTGCGGAATGTGGGTTTCTTCTCTCCTGCCAAGGTTCTACATTGGCACGAGAAAAGGGAGGATATTCCTCCCTTCCCTGATGGGTTATACAAGAACTAGAACCTCTGGAAGTGCGTTGCAAGGGAGATGCTTGCAACGAGGTAAGTAGGGAGGCACAATTATTTGTAGGATGGGTTAGCGGTGGCGCAACATGATCGGACGTTGGGTTTCATGCTTCAACCCAACCTACGTTCTGGAAGTGCGTTGCAAGGGATACCCTTGCAACGAGGTGGAAATGAGAAGAACCCCTTACTGATTAATTTTTCACAAAAGTAAATTTACCATTTTTACCATCGGCATCCATTTTAATTTGTGCCACGGAGAATTTATCCTGAATGATTTCCCCTTCGGGAGTAAAAGCAATATCTCCCAGGACAGTGACATACTTACCCGCTAAAATTTCCTGATTTAATTGTTGGCGAATTTGTTCGAGGGAAAGTGTACTGAGTTTATTTTTATCATCTACTCGTTTTAAGGCCTCGACAAAAACTTGAATTCCCGTAAAAGCTTGAGCAGTAAATTGGGGCGGTGCTTTTTTATTTTCTGCTGTATAAGCGGCGACAAAATCCCGATTAATAGGATTATCTAATTCCGGATTATAAGCTTGAGCAATGATAATGCCATCACATTGAGCTTGACAAACTGGGAAAATATTAGAAGTATTTAAACCATTGCCACCAATAATTAATCCCTGATAGCCTAATTGTCGCAACTGTTTGACCAAATTGCCCCCGTCAGCAACCAAACCAGAAATAACCACTAAATCCGGTTTAATATTAATAGCGGCGGTGGCTTGGTTTTGAAAATCTGTATCGGTGGTTTGGAATTTCTGCACGGTGACAATATCAAGATTTAAACTCTTCAGGGTTTCTTGAAAAGTTTCCGTTTCCGATTTACTAAAAGCATCATTTTGGGCAAAAAAGACAGCCACTTTTTTAATCTTGGGATCGATTTTTAAAGCGGTTTTAACCGCATTGGGAGCGACCACAGCCACAGGAGCGGACACCCTACCCACATATTCACCGATCTGGGGGATACCTTTAGCCGTGTTAGAGGGGCCGAGAATGGGAACTTTGGCTCGATCGGCGATCGGACTAGCGGCAAAAGCTTGTTGGGACAGGGACGGACCGAGAATACCCACCACCTTATCTTTGGTGATGAGGGTATTGATGGCGTTGATCGCTCCCGGTTCATCCCCGGTCACATCCTGGATAATAACTTTAATCGGTGTTCCATTGACTCCGCCCTTTTTATTAAAATATGTTTCAGCCATCTTGACACCGATCACCTGTTCCTGTCCCAATAGGGCGAGATTGCTGGTTTGAGCTAAGGCTGCACCGATGGGAATAGCAGCAGTGGCGGCGTTTTCTGCGGGACTGGGGTTAGTTTGACTGGTGGGAGTGCTGGAATTACAGGCCACCACTAAACCAAAAGTGACTAGGGATAATATTAAGGGGATTAATAAACGTTTTCTGAGCATCTTAACTCTCCAGAGACTGATATTGTTGATGACACTATTATTTCGCTAATCGGGTTGATTTCAGCGATAATTCTCGACGCGATCGAACCGGATTCTGCTTCCTTAGCACCCTTTCTTTCCCCTAATTTTGTCGATTAACCTCCCAGTCTCATACTAAATCCTGTTTAAAAGGCATAGGAGAGTGGGGTGTAGGGTGTAGGGTGTAGGGTGTAGGGTGTGGGGAGAAGGGAGAAACAATTCATAACTTGAGAGTTAATCACACTATTGAAAACGGATTTGGTCTAACCTCCCTTTTCAGAAAAACGATTTGCCTTTTCTGGTTCTGTCGCCTAACCTAGTAGTTAGGGAATTTATTATCGCCTTTCCCGTTCACAAAACCCAGCAAGCGAAAACATCCATTTAAGATTATGACTAACCCCGTTATTCACGCCTTTTTCCTCGGACGAGCGATCGCTGAAGTGGTCAGTGAACAGCTAGAAGATGCGTTCACCAACGCTTTAAGCGAATTAGGCAAATTTGATGCCGAACAACGGGAAAACCTGCGGCAATTCGTCGAAGAAGTGCAAATGAGAGCCGATCGAGCCATGGAAAAGGGAGTATATACTGAGACAGACTCCAGTGGTTCCTCCAGTGCCGATGTGCAGGAAAACATCGACGAAATGCGGGCCGAAATCGCCCAATTGCGCTCGGAACTCAAAAACTACCAGAATTAACCAAAAACCCTCTTTTAGTCGCTTTAAAGCCCCAAAAATTGCGTGTCAGCCCTTCTACCCGTCCCCGTTACCCTAGAGTTAAACCCAGCAATGCCGGCCCTCCAAGTCGCCAAAAATAGCTATCGTTGGAATCGAGAAAACTATTCCATCAATCGTCGTCGTCTAGATATTTGGCGATTCGTTCTGACTGTACTTTATCAATTCTGGCTCAACGGTAAAAAATGGAGCTATAACGGTGGCTATAGCCAGGAAAAACTCGCCAGCAGACGCAGAAAACAAGCCGCTTGGATTCGGGAAACCATGCTAGAATTGGGTCCAACTTTTATTAAAGTCGGTCAACTGTTCTCCACCCGGGCCGATCTTTTTCCCCTCGAATATGTGGAAGAACTCTCGAAACTACAGGATCAGGTTCCCGCATTTACCTACGAACAGGCCAGCAAAATTATCGAGGTATCCCTCGGTAAACCCCTCAATCAACTCTTTAAAAGCTTCGATCCCATCCCCCTAGCAGCCGCTAGTTTAGGACAAGTTCACCGGGCCCAACTGAAGAGCGGGGAAGATGTGGTGGTCAAAGTCCAACGGCCCGGATTGAAAAAATTATTTAGTATCGATCTGACCATCCTAAAAAAAATCGCCCAATATTTCCAAAATCATCCCAAATGGGGTAAAGGTCGCGATTGGACGGGTATTTATGAAGAATGCTGTAAAATCCTCTGGGAAGAAACCGATTATCTCAATGAAGGTCGTAACGCTGACACTTTTCGCCGTAATTTTCGCGAGGAAGATTGGGTCAAAGTACCGAAAGTCTATTGGCGCTACACCGCTCCCCGGGTTTTAACCCTAGAATACCTCCCCGGCATCAAAATCAGTCATTATGAAGCCCTAGAAGCAGCCGGACTCGATCGCAAATTGTTGGCTAAACTAGGGGCAAAAGCCTATCTAATTCAACTACTCAATAACGGCTTTTTTCACGCGGATCCTCACCCTGGCAATATTGCCGTTGATAGTGATGGCTCCCTAATTTTCTACGATTTCGGCATGATGGGACAAATTAAAACCAACGTGCGCGAAAAATTAATGCAGACTCTCTTGGGAATTGCCCAAAAAGATGCCGATCGCGTGGTCACTTCTCTGGTGGATTTAGGAGCATTAACTGCTAATGGTGATATGGGAGCAGTGCGGCGATCGATCCAGTATATGCTCGATAACTTCATGGATAAACCCTTTGAGGAACAGTCCGTAGCCTCTATCAGCGATGATCTCTATGAAATCGCCTACGATCAGCCTTTTCGCTTTCCCGCTACCTTTACCTTCGTTATGCGGGCATTTTCTACCCTGGAAGGGGTAGGCAAAGGACTCGATCCCGAATTTAACTTTATGGAAGTGGCCCAACCTTTTGCCCTGCAATTAGTAAATGATATGACAGGAAATAATGGCAGTAATATCCTCGATGAGTTAGGACGACAAGCAGCCCAAGTGAGCAGCACCGCCCTGAGTTTACCCCGACGCATCGATGATACGATCGAAAAATTAGAACGGGGTGATATCCGTGTCCGGGTCCGTTCGAGCGAATCCGATCGACTTTTGCGGCGATTGGGTATGATTCAAATGGGAACCAACTATACTTTACTGGTCAGTGCTTTACTTATCTCAGCGACGCTTCTATTCGTCAGTGGTTTTGGTTGGTTGACTTTAGTGCCGATGGCGATTTCCCTGCTGCCGGGGATAGCTCTTGTGAGACTTTGGCGAAAAATTGAACGTCAGGATCGCATGATGTAATTGATTGCGGGATAATAAATATTGTGTTAAAAGCAGAAATTTCGATGAACAATCTTTCTTTTGGAGGAATGACCGATCCTGGTGTAGTGCGATCGGTTAATCAGGATAGTTATTATATCGACCCCGAGCGGCGCTTTTTTATCGTTGCTGATGGTATGGGAGGTCATGCGGGGGGCCAGGAAGCTAGTCAAATCGCCACTGAAACTATCCAAGCTCATCTAGAAGAACACTGGAATTCGCCCCGGGCTGCCGGGGAATTGCTGCAGGAGGCAATTACCGTCGCTAACGAGAAGATTATCGAAGATCAGCTAAAAAATCCCGAAAGACAGGACATGGGGACAACCCTAGTCATGGCTATCTTCCGAGATGATGGCTCTTGGTACACCCATATTGGTGATTCCCGTCTCTATCGCTTTCGTGAGCAAAAATTAGAACAGGTGACGGAGGATCATACGTGGATAGCTAGGGCGATAAAAATGGGCGATCTGTCCGAAGAAGAAGCCAAAAACCACCCTTGGCGGCACGTTTTATTTCAATGTCTCGGTCGTTGCGATTTGCCCCCAGTGACGGTATCTCCCCTCGATCTGCAATCCGGCGATAGTTTAATTCTCTGTAGTGATGGTTTGACGGAAGAACTGTCCGACGAGGAAATTAGCGATTATTTGCAAACCAGTGCCGATTGTCAGGAAATTGTCGAGAATTTAGTGGCAGCGGCCAAAGAAGCCGGCGGTTCTGATAATATCACCGTGGTCATGGTCAGCTGTTGACTATCTAGGGTTTGCGGCAAAAAGTTTCTCGTGGGGAAGTGGGGAAGTGGGGGAATTTCAACTAAAACCCTAACACCCTAACACCCTAACACCCTAACACCCGATCTCCTGACTTGAAAATAGAGGCTGAAATAACGCCAATTCGTCAATCATACTAAATCCGCTGAGTATAGGCTACATATCAGGAGAGGCACTCCTGCAAGGGGAGTGACTCTTAAATTATCGAAAATTTGGGTTGAAAACCTCGCCCTTTAGGGCGACTTTATGTTAGCATTAAATTGAGTCGTTGACTTTGGGAACGCAGGAAACAAGCGACACTCCGTAATCCCTAAATCTC
>NZ_JASJFB010000597.1:0-2734 GCF_030065455.1 Microcystis sp. M53602_WE12
TAGGAAAGCATGGGGATGAAGGTATGATAGCGAGATATGTAAAAGAACAAGATAAAGAATACCTGCAGCTACACCAAAATCTACAATTGAGTCTATTTTGATTCTGATACCCCGTCCGCTTGCGGCGGGGTAGTTCATTTTTAGATGATTTTGGTGTGGTTTGTCATGGCAGTAAGGAAGAGGTGATGCTCGGCAATACTTTGTTATGCTTGATTATGATCAATTATTGTTATGTAGAGGAATGGTAGGCTGATTTTACGTTTGCTCATAGGTAGTGATACTAAATCTGGTTATTAAAAGTGGCATTTAATAAACCTCTTGCATAATTAATTTTTGAGGCTTCAAAAACGGCAAAAACAAGGATTAAATTACATAAAATCTGTAAATAGACCGTTTAATTGATTATTATTCATTCTTAATTCTCCTGACTCCTGACGACCGGCTACTGACTCCTAACCCTAACAACAATTTTTGATTTTTACAAGAGGTCTAATATACAAGACTTTGATTGTTGATAGCTTACTGGTATAATACTGGAGCGCACTGGTAGGGTTAACTTCCAGTACCATCGTTACCGAAACCCGATCGAACGATGGTGACAGGAGATCAGTTAATGATCAAAATTGAAAATCTTAAGCTAATTGTCAAAAATTATGGCCGCTGAAATTATTTGTGTAGGAACGGAATTATTATTAGGGGATATAGTTAATACTAACGCCCAATATTTAGCCCTAGAATTGGCAAAATTAGGCATTCCCCATTATTATCAAACGGTGGTGGGGGATAATGTAGAAAGACTGAAAAAAGCGATCGCTATTGCCCGAGAACGTTCTTCAATTTTAATTTTTACCGGGGGACTGGGACCGACTCCCGACGATTTAACCACAGAAACAATCGCCGATTTTTTCCAAACGCCCCTCAGAGAAGATAAAGAGATTTTAGCGGAAATCGAGGCTAAATTTACGAGTTTAGGGCGAGAAATGCCTCCTAGTAACAGTAAACAGGCTTTAATACCTGTGGGAGCCGATTTTTTGCCAAATCCGACCGGAACCGCCCCCGGCATGATCTGGCAACCAGAGACTAACGTAACTATTCTCACTTTCCCCGGAGTACCCTCAGAAATGAAGAGAATGTGGGTAGAAACGGCCATTCCCTACCTAGAAAGTCAAGGATGGGGCAAAGAGAGGATTTATAGTCGTTCTCTGAAATTTCGCGGTATCGGTGAGTCAGCTTTAGCGGAAAAAGTTGTCCATTTATTTGATCTGACTAATCCCACCGTTGCCCCCTATGCTGGTTTAGGCGAAGTGCGTTTGCGAATTGCGACGAAAGCCCCTTCTTTACAGGCTGCTTTGCAGGTAATTGAACCGGTAGCGACGGAAATTAAGGAAATCGCCGGATTAGATTATTTTGGGGCTGATGATGATACTTTACCTGCGGTGGTGGGGGAACTTTTGCGGCGGCAAAAACAAACTTTGAGTGTGGCAGAATCCTGTACTGGAGGGGGATTAGGGGAAATTATCACCCAAATCGCCGGCAGTTCCGATTATTTTGGGGGTGGGGTTATTTCCTACGATAATCGGGTAAAAGTTGCCCTCTTAGACGTAAATGAAGGGGATTTAACTAATTTCGGGGCTGTCAGTGCCATTATTGCCCAACAGATGGCGCTAGGGGTGCAAAAACGCCTCGCTACGGATTGGGGGATCAGTATCACGGGTATTGCCGGACCAGGAGGAGGCAGTGAGACAAAACCCGTGGGCCTAGTTTATATCGGTTTAGCCAGTCCTGACGGAAATGTCACCGTATCAGAGCATCGTTTCGGAGAAAATCGAGATCGCTTGACTATTCGCCAGATTAGTGCTTATACCGCCCTCGATCGCCTACGCCGGAATTTATTAACAATATCTTAAAAAAGAATTGCCAAGAATATATACTCAGACTAAAAAGTTATGTTAAGCTTAATATAAATACAAGATATAGATTCCCCCGCTCGTCAGATTTAACAGCCAAACGATGAAAATCAGTTAAAATTCTCCAGAATCAAGCTGTTGCGGGGATCAATCGACGAAAACTCATAGCTAGTATCTCAAAGGAGCCATTTGGTCAATGGACTATTTAGATGAAGTGATAGACAAGTTGAGAGAATGGGCGCGCAAACTAATCGAGAGTGTTTTTGGTCCGGAACCCGAACCCGAACCCGAACTAATCCCGATCCCCGTGCGCGATCACAGTCGATAAAGCCACCGGTAAAACAGAATATTGCGATAATATCAGTGCAAACTTACTATGAGTCTGCACTTGATTTTTGCCTGAAGCCAAGCCTAGCTTAGAGCAGGCTGAATAAATCTAAAATTTAGACTTTTTGGAAATCAAAAAGTACCAGATATGGGAGTAAGCGGGGGTAAAATTCAGGTAATTTTTTCCTAAAAATTAGGTAGGGTTTGCTGAATAAATCTAAAAACCTTGTTAGATAAGGCTTTTAGACTTTTTTCCCTCAAAAAGTGTTGACCATTGGAGTGATCCGGGGTAAAATCCCTGGACTTTTTCCCTGAAAATTAGGTAACTGACTACCTCAAAATCGGTAAAACCCCACACCCCACACCCTGCCCCCAGGAAAAGCTTTTTCAGCAAACCCTAATTATTGCTACTATGGCAAGAGTGCTTCTTGCCTGACTTCCACCAGAAGTCTGTTTTTACCTTCGGGAATTGTCAAAACCGAGATGTAGTTACTCATTGA
>NZ_JASJFB010000593.1:0-8186 GCF_030065455.1 Microcystis sp. M53602_WE12
GACTTTCAAAAACCTTGCATTATCCTTCTTGTGGTACATCGCTTGGTACAAAAAACAAGGGCAACAAAGCCTGAAACGACCGACTCCTGACGACCGGCTACTGACTCCTACCCCCAGGAAAAACTTTTTCAGCAGACCCTACCTACTTAGCTTGCCGTAACAAGGGAAAATTGCTAGTTTTTGTCTATGGCAAAAAATACAGACGAGACAATCATTACCAGCTGACTTTGCCTTTGAGCTTGCTAATTTTTCCCTGACCGATTCCCGATACTCGATCCAAATCTTCTAGGGAAGTAAAGGGTTTTTGTTGCCGGGCAGCGATAATTTTTTCGGCTAATTTGCCACTGATACCGGGTAAACTATCTAGTTCTTCTCGCGTGGCGGTGTTTAAATTAATTAAGCGATCGCTTTTAATTGTTACAGATTGGGGGCAGTTTTTTCTATCTTGTTCGATCCGATTTTTAATAGTTTCCGGCAGTCCTAATTTAGCGGTACGGTAAAGATATTGAAATTCTCGATCGAAATGAGCGGCAACGGTGGGATTATCGATAATAACTAAAGCTTCATCGTTTTGATGGTTAGCGGCTCTTGACCAATTATGAGAACCAGTAATCACAATTTTATCATCGATTAAACCGAATTTATGGTGTAATTTATCTCCCCGGGCTAGATCGGGAACTCCTAGGGTATTAATTGGGTTTTGCCAAGGCTGATTATCTGGTTCATAACGACATTTATTACTGAGAGCAACTCCTAATAAATCTAATCCTTCGCTATAGTATCGGAAGGCAAAACTAGGATCAATTAAAGCTTTAATTTCTATCCCTTTTTGATGTCGTTGGGCGAGAATATTAGCTAAAGGCTGTTCCGTCAGGACAAACAGGGCTAAATTCACGGATTTTTTAGCTTGATTTAAAGTTTCACCGATCAGACCATTGCTAGTAATTGCCCAGGGATAAGCGGTAGAATCGGGGGAAAATTTGACCGTCAGACTACTATTACCGATAGTAATTGTTTGTGGTTTTCTCTGGGGTTTATCTAAGCCAAATTTAGGACTATCTTCCCTTCCCCACATCAGATTAAATTCTCTTTGAAAAACTCTAGCTAGTGGGGGATTAGTAATTACTAATAAGTGATTGGCATTCCCGACAGTTTTGGGATTAGAAAAGTCTCCATGAATATCACTTAAGGTATAGTTAGCTGAACTGATTAAAGTAGTGTGATTGTCAAGAACCATGAATTTATGGTGCATTAAACCGCTACCTTTTGAGCGATCTGCACTATCATCAATTAGGGGAATACCCGCTTTTTTGAGGATAGTAATTGCATCTCTTTGGGCGATTTCCTCTGGACTTAATTTACCATCTCGATTTATGTCAACTAAATCAAAAAGGTTTTGATAACGTTCCTGTTCTCGATCGCTTGATTGTTCTTGGTTTTTGGCTAAAGTATGAATAGGTTTATTGTAAATATTTTCGAGGATAACCCTAACTTTAATTCCCTGCTGCTGACGAGCAACTAAAGCTTGAGCGATGGCGGGTAAACGTAACTCTTGCACAGCTAGATCGATCGAACTTTTGGCCGAGTTGATATTATCAATAATAACCTGTTCTAAATTATCCCCCGGGCGATTAATTTGGCGATAGGGATCGGTATAATTTGAACCCTGGGCTTGATTATAATTAAAATAGACTTGAATATATTGATCTTGGGGCAAGGGTTGGGGACGATTTTGGATAACATTCAGAGAATGACAGCCACCCAAAAGAAAAACTGTTCCTAACAAAAATCCCAACTGTCCCATAGGCCGAATTTTTTTTAATCTCAATTTATCTATTGCCATTTTTGTCCACATAATTATCATTACCCTAGGATTCAGGAGGGAATTTTTACCTAAGGAGGTTCTCGGAAATCTGTATGTACTAAATTGATTATAATCAATCCTGATTCTAGATTGAAGACGATGGCTTTGTCTTTGATTGCTTAAATCGCTGACCAAAGATGTGACATCTAGTTAGGGAATTTTGTTATCATGTGGGGAATAATAGCACTGTTCTTCTAGATTTGGGTTTTACCATGACTGAACTTTTACCCCAATGCAGTAATCTGGCTGGTAATGTTAACAGTATAATTGAACTATTGAAAGGCGAATCCTCTCTCCGCAATCAACAGGATACCAGCAAGATAGAAATTGCCCTACAAAAAGCCATTTCTCCCAAATTTGAAATCGTTTTCGCCGGTGCTTTTAGTGCTGGGAAATCAATGTTAATCAATGCACTTTTAGAGCGAGAATTGCTGTATAGTGCCGAAGGACACGCAACGGGTACGGAATGTTATATTGAGTACGCAGAAGCTGATGAGGAAAGAGTGGTTTTAACCTTTCTCAGCGAAGTAGAAATTCGTACTTTAGTCGATACCGTCTGTCAAAATCTGCAATTAACCAATCCCAGTAACATTAATTCCCCCGAATACTGTAGTCAGTTAAACCAATACTGTCAAAAAATTATCGAACAGGAAGGGGGAGAAGGCAAATCCGAGCGAGCTAAACAAGCTCAGGGTTTAAAATTATTAATTGAAGGATTTACTCAAAATCGTGAGCGGATCCATACGCTGCATAATGCCACCTATTCCATGGAACAATTTCACTTTTCTAATTTAGCAGAAGCGGCAAGTTTTGCCCGTCGTGGTAGCAATAGCGCCGTCTTAAAACGTCTAGAATATTACTGTCATCATCCTCTCCTTAAAGATGGTAACGTTTTGGTAGATTTGCCCGGTATTGATGCCCCAGTCCAAAAAGATGCCGCCTTAGCCTATCGTAAAATAGAGCATCCTGATACTTCGGCAGTGGTTTGTGTTTTAAAGGCTGCTTCTGCGGGAGAATTAGCCACAGAAGAAACGGAATTACTCGAAAAAATTCGCTCTAATGCTGGTATTCGTGATCGAGTTTTTTATGTTTTTAACCGCATCGATGAAACCTGGTACTCAGCCCAACTAAAACAGCGTTTAGAAAACCTAATTCAAACGCAATTTCGTGATACTTCCCGCATTTACAAAACCAGCGGACTTTTAGGGTTTTATGGGTATCAGGTGAAAAATCAAACCAATATTAATCAGCGTTATGGTTTAGATTCTATCTTTACCGAAAGTGTTAAAAATTTAGGAGGAGAAGAAGAAACACCGCAATTTGTCAGCGAGTTTAATAACTATTGTGCCAACTCCGGTAAATTACTGGCAACTCCCTTTAAAGTTTCCATCCACGGTTATGAAACTCCTAATAAAAATTACTTCCGAGTTTTAAGCGAGTGGGGAACTCCTTTACTAGAGCAGTTAATTGCTGATAGCGGTATCGAAGAATTTCGCACGGCAATTACTCGTTATCTCACGGAGGAAAAGCGTCCGCAATTGTTTGCTAATTTAGCCGATGATTTACAATCTCTCTGCATTACTCTCAAAAATTATTATCAAGGGATTTATAGTGATTTAGAAAGTCAACCACGAGAAATTGAGGCGATGAAAGCTCTGGAGTTAAATCACCTCAATCAAGAGTTAAAGGAAGTGGGAGAGAAATTAACTAAACATATCGATGGTTATGTCAATGCTGTCGTGGTTAATAGCGATGAAAACTTTGAGGAAGACTTTAAGAAACTGAAAGCGAGAATGGTATCAAGATTGGATGAGTTATTAAATACTTTTTCTGTTAAAAATGCTTACTCGCAAGCGACTTTAACTCATCCTCGCAATGCTACAGCACCTTTATTAGCAGTATTAGTGGAAGCTTTTTATTATCTGTCTAACCAGCTAGAAGATGTGTTAATTGAGGAGTCAACCAGTTTAATTAGTCGCTTTTGTCAGCGTCTTTTAGATGCGGTAAGGCAAGGTGATTATTATCGGCAAGTATATCGTTTATTGGGTAACAATGGTGGCATAGAAAATCAGCTAAAACAGCTAGAATTGCAGTTAATTCATGCCTTGATTTCCGAAGCAAAAACTGAGTGCGATCGCTATGTACGAGAAAATCATAATTTTTACAACGAAGGCACTTTTTCGATCTTTCAATTTCGGCAAACTGTGCAACAAACTGCCCAAGGTTATGACTGTGAAAGTATTCTTGCTGCCGAACCTGCTATCCGTCAATTACTTAAGTTAGATTTTGAGCCAAAAGTATCAGCGACAATTCATAAAAATTTCCGCCAAACTGTTAATAATACTCTGAAAAATCAGTTGATACCAATGGCAAAAAAACAAGCGGATACTATTCTACAACAGTTCAATCAAGCTCGTTCTTATCTAGAACAAACTTTAGAACAGGAAGCGGCGGAAAAAATTGCGAATAATGCCCGCAAACAGGAAGAAATTCACCAAAAAATTGAGGATTATAACCAAGCGATCAACTCTCTCAATACTTGTTTAACTGCTATGGGTTTACAGAAAAATAATTTACCTGTAATTGGTGAACAAGAATTAGAGATTGTCCCTGAAGTTGTTAATCACTCCAGTAATTAATATGGGGAGTGGGAAGGTGGGAAGTGGAGGGAAAACCATCCATCTATCAAAAACCGATTTGCTGTCAAAGCAAAAAATTAATTAAAATTAAAACTCATCGGGGGATAAGCGATCGAAGTCTTGTTATTCTTAAACTGGTAGGTTGCGAGATTTTTTTAGGCTCGCAGCTGAACCCGATCAACCGATAACCGATAGAGGGGTGCAGAATGGGAGAATGGTTAGATTTTATCGATGAAGTGGTCACTGTTAATGGCAAAGGTGAGGAAATTAAACGGGAAAAAGTCACTAATCGAGGTTATAAATATTTTTTAAGCAAAAAAACCTTTTTAGAAATGATTTCTATCCCTAGCGGTCAATACCTCATCGGTGCGCCCAAAAGCGAGTTAGGCTGGAAATTGAGTCAAAGTCCCCAATCTCCGGTTAATATTCAGGCTTTTTGTCTGAGTCGCTACCCAATTACCCAACGACAATGGCGCGAGGTGGCAAAATTAGAACCGGTAAATATTGAACTTAATCCCTATCCGGCCCATTTTGAAGGTTACGATCGCCCCGTAGAACAAATTAACTGGTGGGAAGCGGTGGAATTTTGCGATCGCCTATCCCGTCTCACGGGACTCAATTATCGTTTACCCGCAGAAAAAGAATGGGAATACGCTTGTCGGGGAGGTACATCAACCCCTTTTCACTTTGGCCCGACAATTTCCACTGATTTAGCCAACTATTCCGGGGTGGACTGGGATTATGGCGGCAAAGTGTGCAGTTATGGTCGTTATGGGGAAGGTTCCCTAGGATGCGATCGCAGAGAAACCACACCAGTGGGAATGTTTGCCGTCGCTAACCCTTTCGGACTCTACGACCTGCACGGAAATGTCAGGGAATGGTGTGCAGATTACTGGCGCGATAACTACGAAGCAGCCACAATAGAAGATAGGGACAGACGAGTTTTACGCGGGGGTTCCTGGAATGATGGCCCTAACAAATGTCGCTCGGCCTACCGAGTCAAATTTATGGCTACTGCTGGACTCTATGATATTGGTTTTCGTGTCGTTAGCGATAATTCCCCTTTATAGAACCGATCAATCTTTGTGTCCTTTGTGTCTTTGTGGTTAGTTCCAGTCGCTCGCTGGCAGGAATGTGTCTTAGAGTACATTTTACCCACCAAACCCAAGAGAGCCGATAGTGTTTCTTGGGGACTTCTGGAGTTTTCGAGGATGAAACGGGAATTAGAGAATTTATTGGGACGGAAAGTTGATTTGCTAACGAAAAAATCGATCGAGCAGAGTCATAATTGGATTCGTCAACGAGAGATTTTAGAGACAGCACAAGTGATTTATGTGGCGGGATAAGGCTTTTTTACTAGATATTGTCCGAGCCGGTCAATTAGCTCAATAATTTGCCGATCAACCGGCAAAATTTGCAGGTGTTTGTCAGAAAAATTTTGAAAATGTACCGCTCCTCGATCGAGAGTTAGAATTGATTTTAGAGACAATAAAAGTGATTTAACCAAATGATTGCTAACTTTGACCATAACTATCTTTCCCCGGAAGATTATTTAGCAACGGAGAGAATAGCCAAGGATAAACACGAATACATTCGCGGTCAAACCTACGCCATGGCTGGTGCGAGTAAAGCCCATGGTATGATTATTATCAACTTAGCCACGCTTTTAAAAAACCGGCTGCGGGGTAGTGGTTGTCTTGTCTATGCCACAGATATGAAAGTTCGTCTAGAAATAGCTAATAGTTATTTTTATCCCGATCTTGTGGTCACTTGCGACTCGCGAGATAATCAGTCTTTCTCGGAAGATTTTATCCGTTATCCGCGCTTGATTGTAGAAGTATTATCCCCCACTACGGCTGCCTTTGCTCGCAACGCGCTCGCGAAGCGAGATCGGGGTGATAAATTTGCCGACTATCGTTCCCTTGAAACTTTAGAAGAATACGTTCTTATCAGTCAAGAACGCATCAGTGTGGATTGTTTTCGTCGCAATGACGAAGGATTCTGGGTTCTTTATCCCTACAGCAAAGGAGCAGATATTTATCTAGCTAGTATCGATTTTCACTGTGCGATCAAATCTTTATATGAAGATATATAGCGGTAAGCACTTGAGTGAGATACAAACCAAGCTTTGCCTAGCATGGTTTATAGCTCGTGACACTGTACCTCATACGACTGCACACCGCTATAACAGAAATCTGTTAAAAAATCAGATCAGTTTTTTTCTGGTTCTTCGTTACTTGGTATGGTTCGGTAGGGTGTCATAAATCGACTAAATCCTTATCTGGCAAGAGATTTAATTGATTAGTTCGCTCTAGATCGAAAACAATTGACAAAAATCTCAGCAATGTCTCTCTCTATAAGGGTTTCATCTCTTATAATCCTGTATGTTGCATAAGACAAACCGAAGAGCCTTTTTTCTGTTTACTATTTACTTTTTACCTGATTAATGCTTGTCATCCTCTCCGCTATTATTCCAGTGGGTTTTATCATCCTCATCGGTGTGATAGCAGGAAAAGTTCTCACTGTTGAAGTGCATTCCCTTTCCCAAATCACGGTGTATATTCTTGCTCCCGCTTTGGTGATTGATGGACTCTATCGCACCACTTTATCCGGCAGCAATATCGGTTTAATTCTCCTAGGCTTTGCCCTTATTTCACTGGTAATAGTGATTGTCGTCGAAATTATCGCCTATTGTCTCAGTCTCGATGCTGATACCCGCAAAAGCCTCATGGCTGCCGCCGTGATGCCCAATAACGGTAATATGGGTTTACCTGTGGCTAGTTTCGCCCTGGGTGCGGCTGGACTGGAAAGAGCGATAATCTATATGATTGGCTCTAGTATTCTTTTATTTGGTATTAGTCCCGCTTATTTGCGAGGAAAAAGCTTTCTTTCAGGATTTCGCTTAGTTTTTCAATTGCCCTTAATCTGGTCAATTTTTATCGGCATTAGCTTTCAAACTTTCTCTTTTCATCTTCCCCTGCAATTAGATAAAAGTGTTAGCTATCTAGGACAAGCGGCAATTCCTTTGGCTTTAATTATCCTAGGTATCCAATTATCTCAGCAAAAATTAGCGATCGGTAAATTAGAATTATTAGGAGCCGGTTTGCGTCTTTTAGTCGCTCCTCTTTTGGCATTTGCGATCGGCAATAGTTTAGGATTAACCGGTATGGATCTAAAAATTCTCATCCTACAAAGTGCCATGCCCACCGCCGTTAATACTGTCATTTTAGTCACAGAATTCGGTGGTTCGGCCGCTTTGATGGCCCGCACAGTTGTGGTCACTACCCTTGCTAGTTTTCTGACTATTCCTTTCTTTCTTTGGTTATTAAAAGTCTATTTATAATTAGGGTTTGCTGACAAAGTTTGTTGGTGGAGTCAGGATTCAGGATTCAGGAGTCAGGAGTCAGGAGATAGGAGTCAGGAGTCAGGAGATAGGAGTCAGGAGTCAGGAGATAGGAGTCAGGAGATAGGAGATAGGAGTCAGGAGTCAGGAGATAGGAGATAGGAGTCAGGAGATAGGAGTCAGGAGATAGGAGTCAGGATTCTCCGAGTCAGGAGATAGGAGTCAGGATTCAGGATTCAGGATTCAGGATTCAGGATTCAGGAGATAGGAGATAGGAGATAGGAGATTATTTTATTTATTCTCCCCACACCCCACACCCCACACCCCACACCCCACACCC
>NZ_JASJFB010000619.1:0-2241 GCF_030065455.1 Microcystis sp. M53602_WE12
GGCAAAAACGGCGAAATCTATGTCCAGATTGCCCTGTATTATTTATTCAGGAAGCCCTAATTAGGGCTTCCTGAATAAATAATACAGGGCAATCTGGACATAGATTTCGCCGTTTTTGCCGAGCAATGATAACTTTTATAGCTTTTTATCTATGGATAAAATAATTTAGAGCAATTCAACTCTAGGTTAGATGTGGTATAGACTAGGATTAGTAATTTATACTCAGATAGCCATGAGACAATCCGATCGAGAAATAATGATTTTAGCGGCTTTGGCCTCCCTCTTAGCGGTGGTGGCGGAAGTGGCGATCGCTTTTTAGATAAAAAAAACTGATTTATGAGGTTAAAGTCGGGCAAAATTGGCAATCAATGCCGAGGAAAGATATCGATAGAATGCTTGTGACAGGGGCAGCAATTGCGATCACCTCAATCAGCGAAATTAAAGCATGAGTATTAGTGTAACGGGTCAGGTAAAAAGAATCGAAATAGGCACGGGAACTTGGGCATTAATTGCCGATAACGGTCAAACCTACGAATTAATAGACCCTCCCGCCGAATTAACCCAAAAAAAGGCAAAAGTGACAGTTATAGGTCAAATTCGCTCAGATGTGATGACCCTGGCCATGATCGGGCCAGTTTTACAAGTGATCTCCTTTCAATCCCTGCCATGAAGCCAAAAAATACTGCTTAAAAAAGGGTCAAATCGTTTTTTTAAGCCTGTAATCTCGAAAAATTGCCGTAATTGTCCCTCAGCTATCCCAGAAAGAAAAATTGTCAAGAATACCCTAGAGGTTGATTTTTTCGAGAATAATCTCGAAATTTTGGATAATAATACTACAATAGACAGCAACTTTGTCTTAGGAACATCGGAATAACCTAAACCGATCTGTCTGATTGGTTTAACTCGTAGTTACCTAAGTTGGCGTGAGGAGAGGACTGAATGAATTTGCGCGATAATGCTTTAACGATTCTGCAAGAAACGAGTCGAACTTTTTATATTCCCATAAGTCGTTTACCAGATCGTCTGCTCGAGGCAGTAGCCTCAGCTTATCTCTGTATGAGGGCGATCGATGAAGTAGAAGACCATCCCGACCTAGATAACTTCAGTAAAGCCCAGATATTAAGACAAATTAGCCTGAATTTACAAGCAGGTACTGAAAATTCCACCAAAGAGGACTTTGCTTTTGGCTTAGTCCATCGGGAGATTTTGCCAGAAGTAACCCTGAGAATTGGCGAATGGGCCCTGTTAGCACCGGATTCGATCGCCCCCCGGGTTTGGGATGCCACGGCGGCCATGGCCGATCGCATGGCCTACTGGGCCGGGAATAACTGGGATATTCGCACAGAAATAGAATTAGATCAATATACCTTTAGTGTGGCCGGTGCGGTGGGTTTATTGCTGTCTGACCTCTGGAATTGGTACGACGGCACTCAAACTAATCGGAGTTATGCCATCGGTTTTGGCCGGGGTTTACAAGCGGTTAATATTGCCCGCAACCATGGCGAGGATCTGCGCCGGGGGGTAAGTTTTCTGCCCCAGGGTTGGACAATTAGTGATATTCATAATTATGCCCGTCGTAATCTGAAATTAGCCGATTATTACACTCAATCGCTGCCGAAAGGGCCGGCCCTTGATTTTTGTAAGATTCCCCTCGCTTTAGCCCATGGCACTCTCGAAGTTCTAGCTTTAGGTAAGGAAAAACTCAGCCGCAGCGATGTCATCGCTTTGGTACAACAAATTACCCGTTAGAGGAAATCACAATTAGGGTTGGCTGAATAAATCTAAAAACCTTGTTGGGTAAGACTTTTAGACTTTTTGTCAATCAAAAAGTACCGGACTGGGAGTGATCAGGGGGAAAATCCCTGGACTTTTTCCCTGAAAATTAGGTAGTTGACCACCTGAAAATCGGTAAAACCCCACACCCCACACCCCACATTCCACACCCTGCCCCCAAGAAAAACTTTTTGCCGCAAACCCCAATTAAAATTGCCCACGATCGCTCTTCCAAAGTCAGGAATCACAAGCGTGGGCAAAAAACCGGTGAAGTTCAGTAACTTAGAACAAACCGAGAGTTAAAGATATATCGATGGGGAAAGTGGCACCAATACCTAACCAAATCGTGACCACAGTACCAAATAGGAAGATAGCGGTAGCGACGGGACGACGGAATGGATTTTGTAATTTATTGACGCTTTCAATAAAAGGAACTAACATCAAGCCTAGGGGAACGCCGGCCATGCA